>JAEUJR010000537.1 GCA_016793585.1 Archangium sp. | reverse complement strand
TCGCCGCTCTTCGGTGAAGGGCTCGAGGCGATGATGCAGCAGGTCGTCGACGACGCGCTCGACGACGTCATCGCGCGGCTGGGCAAGCGGCCCTCGGACTGGCGGTGGGGCGCGGTGCACACGCTGCAGTTCAAGGGCGTGTTGGCGCGGGCTCCGCTCGTCGGTGGGTTCTTCACGGGGCCGGTGAGCGAGCAGCCGGGTCACGGCAACACGATTCGCGCCGAGAGCGGGCTGCCGGTCGACCACGGCGCGGCGATGCGCATGGTGGTGGAGCTGTCGACGCCTCCACGGGCGCGCTTCACCATCGACACGGGCCAGAGCGGAGCACCGGCAGAGCCGCACGCGCTCGACCAGTTCCCCGCGTGGACGAGCGGGCAGCCGTCGCGGCTGCCGATGACGCGCGCGGAGCTCGACGCGGAGTCGGAGGGGTCGATCGTGTTGCTGCCTGCGAGGTGAACTGCGCGCTCCGCGTCGTGCCTCCACTCGCGGCCCCCAGCCGACGTGTCGAATGGCCCAGCGCGTGATGATGGAGTCGAGGAGACTGCCGTGAGACGGTGGCCGGCCATGTCGTCGCCGTATGGCTCGGTCGGGCCGCACCTCTCTGAAGTGGAGCGCCACCCGCCCGGAGCGGCCCTGGCCCTGGCCACCGACCGCTACCGGGTGATTGGGCTCGTCGGGCAGGGCGGCATGGGGCGGGTCTTCAGCGTCTTCGACACGGCGCTGGGCAGAGAGGTCGCGCTCAAGGAGCTGCTCGACGTCGACGAAGCAGCCGAGCGCCGGTTGCTGCACGAAGCCCACTTGAGCGCGCAGCTCGAGCACCCCGGCATCGTGCCCATCTACGACGTCGGGCGGACAGCGGAGGGGCGGCTCTTCTACACGATGCGGCTGGTCCGCGGCGCGCCGCTGCGCAGTCTGCTCGAGCGCCCCGAGCGCCCGGGCTTGAACCTCGTACGTCACGTGCTCGACGCCGCGCGCGCGGTCGCCTTCGCGCACGAACGCAGCATTCTTCACCGCGACCTCAAACCAGAGAACGTGCTGGTTGGTTCGCTGGGCGAGACCCAGGTCGCTGACTGGGGCCTCGCCATTCACGCGGCCGAGGTGTCGACTGGCGGCTTCGAGGGCACCCGACGGTACGCGGCTCCAGAGCTGTTCTCGGGGGCGGCGGCGACGGCGGCCTCCGACGTCTACGCGCTGGGCGTGATGCTGCTCGAGGTGCTCGTGCCGGTCGGCGCGCCGCTCGAGCTGGGCGCCCTGCCGTCGTCGGTGCCCTCGGCGCTGCGCTCCATCATCGCGCGCGCCACGACGTCTTCACCGAACGACCGCTATCGCGACGCGGGCGCCTTCGCGCGTGCCCTGCGCGACTTCCTCGACGGGCGGCTGGTGGCCGACCATCGCTACGCGCCGGGTGAGCTCCTGCTGCACTTCGTGCGGGCATGGCGGAGCCCGCTCATCGCCTTCGCGGTCGCGCTCCTCGTGGGCATCGCCGGCGTGGTGGCGCGCACCATCGAGCTCGTCGCCGAGCGAGACCGCGCGACCGCGGCCGAAGCGCTCGCCACCGCGAGAACCTCGGAGCTGCTGCTGCAGCAGGCTCATTCGCTCACCTCGGAGGGCGCCATCACCGAGGCCGCCGAGGTGCTCGCGCGCGTCGACCCGGCCACCGACTCCAGCAGGCGGCGTGGTCTGGCGATGGCGCTCGGGGCCTGGGCGCCTCCACGGCTGGTGAGTCGCCGGCAGGTCGCTGTCTGTCAGCGGCGGGTGGCGGCAGAGCCGTTCGCGCTGTGTGTCGAGCCCGGCGAGGTTCGGCTGGAAGCGGGAGGCGTGGGCAGACTCTCCATCGACGCGGCCACCGTCTCCATTCAGGGGAGCGCGCTGGTGGTGCAGACGACGGGAGGGCAGCTTCAGCGCTACCGCCTGCCTGGCTTCGAGCGCGAGCTCGACGTCGAGGGCGCGAACTACGCCGTCGAGGTGGGCGGCGCGGGTGCCCTGGTGTGGTCGAGGAACCCGGGCCTGCTCGTCGTCGGCGTGGTGGCGTCGCACGCGCGTGCGCTGGTGACGCCCTGCGACGGCCTCGAGCTGGCCGCCGTCGTCGACGTGCCTGCTGGCCTTCGCGTCTTCTGTGCAGACGGCAGCCAGGTGCTCGTCGACGCCACCTTGCGCCCGGGGCCACGGAGCGCTCCGACGGTGTCGCCGCCACTCAAGGGCCTCGCCGGGTGGACGAGCGTCGGCGCTGATGGCGTCATCGTCGCGACCGCGAGCGGCGCCGTGGTGTCGCTCCCCTCGGGTCAGGTGGTCGCACAGCTCGAGGGCCGAGGCTCGTTGCGCTCGCTGGCCTTCGTCGAGACGCGCCACGGTCCACTCCTCGGCGTTCGAACCGACCGTGGGCTGACGAGCCTCGTCGAGCTCGGCAGTGGCCACGAGGTGGGGCTGCTCCCCCAGTGGGCGACGGGGGCGCTGTCGGCCACGCGCGGCACCCTGTCAGTCTGGGGTCGCGACGTGGTGGCCGAGTTCGACGTCGACGACGTGTCACCTGCGGTGCTGCGCACCTCCGAGGGGCTCATCGACGTCGCGGTGCGGGGTGACGAGGTGACGGTTGGAGGCGGCAATGGGCTGTGGCTCGACTGGCGGCCGTCGCAGCGACGCGTCTCGACGCTCCTTCCAGGCACCAGCGGCGCCATCAAGGGCGTGGGCCTCACGTCGAGACACCTCGTCGCCGCGGGAGTGGCGCTGCCCGGCGTCACCTGGCTCGACCGTGGCTCTCAGGCACGTGGCCGGTGGCTCGAGCAGCGGGAGATGACGATGCGCGGCGCTGGCGTGCTGGCCGACGACCGCATGTGGCTCATCGGGTACGGCGGCGGGCCCTGGCTGCTCGAGGCCGACGGCGGGCTGTTCGAAGACGATGCAGGGGTGCTCGAGACCCCCGGCGTGCCGGTGTGGCTGCACGGGGCTTCGCTGGGTGATGGCGCAGGCTTCGTGGCGGTGCGGGAGGATGGCGTGGTGCGCCGCTTCGACACCTCGATGCAGGTTCGTGACGAGGTGCTGGTGCCAGGCGCCCGCCGGGCCGTCTCACCCTCGCTGTCGGCGCCGCTCATCGTCGGTGATGCGCAGGGCGTGACGCTGGGTGGCAGAAGGCTTGGCGCGCACGCAGAGGTGACGGCGCTGGCGGTCGACGCAGCGGCACGCTGGCTGGCCGTGGGAACGGTCGATGGGGTGCTGCGCATTCACGCACTGCCGGGCGGTGAGGTGCTGGCGCAGGCGGCGTTGCACGACGAGCGCATCAGCGCGCTGGCGTTCTCCGACGTCGAGCTCGTCAGCGTCAGCTGGGACCGCAGCGTTCGCCGGTGGAGCCTCGCGCCGCTCGTGCGCTGAGTCGACGGAGGGCGTCGAGCGCGTCACCTGTTCGACGAAGACCTCGCGGCGTCGACGGAGCAGACAGACCCGCGTTCATCGCACTGACGCCCGGTCATCGCGCGCGTCGCAGCCCTTCGACTCCCGCTACGTCTCGTCGACGACCTCGTCACCCGCGTTCAGCACGAGCTCGACGAAGCCCTGGCGGTCGCAGCGCACGAGGTCGTCGCGCACACGCACGGAGCGAAGTCGTTTTCGCAGGCGCAGCAGCATCGCGTCCCACCGGCCGCGCAGCAGCGTCGTCTCGATGCCCGTGCCCCACAGCTCCTTCGCGCACACGTCCCACGGCACCGGGCCGCGGAAGGCCACCAGCTCGCTGATGCACTGCGCGGGGGCTCCGTCGAGCACCACCACCGGCAGCCCTTCGCGGAACAGGTGCACGGCCTGCAGTCGCGCCACGACCTTGAGCGGGCCCTCGATGGCTCCAGACGTCTCGGCGACGGTGGCGGTGGCGAGCGGCCGGGCGTGAGCCTCGAGGGTGGCTTCTCCGATGACGACGGCGTCACCGGGCCTCAGCGGCCGCGGCCTGAGCGTGCCCGTCTGGAGTCGAAACGACGTGCCATCGCTCCACACCCACGCGAGGGCGTCGGGGTGCCAGCCGGGCCTGAAGGTGGGCGCCGGCGTGGCGAGCAGTGAGGTGGTGCCGAGCAGCACCTGCTCTGGCAGCGAGCCCCACGACACCGCCAACACCTCGTCGGGCAGAACGACCTCGAGCACCTCGAGGCCGACGCCGGGCGCGAGCTCGAGGTGCTGGCCCGGCTCGAGCTCGACGCTCGAGACCGACTGGTCGCGCAACGACAGCCGCCCGCGGAGCGGCAACATCACCAGGGCGCCGCCCCGCAGGCTCACCAGCGCGTGCGCCTCGCTGAGCCGGCCGTCGTCGATGATGAGGTCGCAGCGCCGCATGCGGCCGATGATGGCGCCGGGGCCGAGCTCGACGACCGAGCCGTCGTGCAGCTTGAAGATGGCGCGCGCGAGCATCGTCATGGCTTGCCCCCCGGCGGCCGTGATTTCCAGTCGAACCCGTCAGTACGAGACGACGTACGAGTTGCCGGTGCGCACTTCCCAGCGGACGAGGGCGCGCAGGTTGTGAATGAAGAGCACGTCTTTCTCGCCGCGGTCATCGAAGTCGAAGCCGCCGCGCAGCACGAAGTTCTCCTGCAGCGAGCCGTTGATGTGCCTGAAGTCCATCGGCTTGTTGAGGCCCGACGGAGATGCGTAGTCGGTGCGGTTGGCGCTCATGACGTTCACCGCCGTGACGACGGTGCTGTTGAACGAGCCCGTCGACCACAACACGTTGCGGGTCGAGTCCCACTTGAGCCAGCGGTCGCCGACGGCAGGCCCGGTTCCGACGGCGCCCTGAATGGCGGCGTTCGTCACCACCACGCGGTTGCCGGTGGCCACGTCGATGCGCGCGATGGCCGAGTCACTGTTTCCCCAGAGCTGACCGTCGTGCCAGAGCAGCGCGCCCCACCGGCCCGAGACGACCGAGGTCGGGCCACTGCCCAGGTCCATTCCACGCCAGCCGTTCTGCACCCCCGACGACGACGGCGGGTCGCGGAAGTAGCGCGTCACCCAGGTGCACGCGGTGCCGGCCGCGTTGATGCGAATGACGCCGTTGGGGCCAAGCGGCGCGCCGCTCGGAATCACGCCGAGGTAGTGGTTGCCCTGCGGGTCCATCGCCCAGCCCATCGGGTTGATTTGCACCACGCGAATGCCGCCCACCATCGTCCCCGCGGTGGGCACGCCGTTCCAACACTGGTTCGCGTTCATGGTCGCCGAGGGCTCGATGGCCGCCTGCTGGGCGTTGATGACCTCGGCCCAGATGAGGCTGCGCGCACCGGTGGCCTTGTTCACCCGCCACAGCTGCGTGCCGATGCCGGCGCCGTTGACGTAGGCAATGAGCGAGGCCGGGTCGTTCGGGTCAGGGCGCACGTCTTCGACGCCGCCGAGGTCATCGGCGATGCGCATGCCACTCGTGCACTGCGAGGTGGGCATGGCCGCGCAGCCGACCCGCACGACGCCCGTGGCCGGGTCGGGGAACGTGCCGGTGATGATGCGCCGCGCGCCGGTGTCGATGTTGATGGCGAAGATGAGGCCCGTCAGCGTGAAGCCCGAGTCGCTGAAGCGAGCGCCGACGATGAACTCGCGTGCGGCCTGGTCGATGAACCCGCCGGTGTACGCCTTGTCTCCACGCAGCTCGACCCACGACGGGCCCGAGCCATACCGCACGCTGGTGCCGGTGAACGTCTGGGGACCGCGGCAGAGCTGGAAGCGCGGGTCGGCGTTCATGCGGCCCTTCTGGGTCGTGCAGCGGCAGTCGATCATGAGGCTGGTGGGAAGGCCGAGCTCCTGCTGCAGCGGGCAGCTGTTGCCCCAGTAGCTGCTCGTCAGCTGCGTGTTGGCCACCGACGAGATGCACTCGAAGTCAGCGGTGCCCTTCGGCAGGCCGTAGAAGTTGCGGTTGGCGCAATAGCCACGGCAGGCCATCGAGGTGCCGTCGGGGTCGGGGCACTCGGTCGCGACGATGCACTTGCTCGTGCAGGGGTCGAGCAACGGCACGCTGCCATTGGGGCACTGGCCGTTCTGCTGCTTGTTCACGAAGCGCGCATCGCCGTACGAGATGGAGGGGTTGTTGCCCATGCAGGTGTTGCCCATGGTCGAGCCGCCACCCGCGTTCGTGCCTCCAGCGCTGTTGGTGCCACCGCCGGCGTTGGTGCCGCCGCCAGCGTTGGTGCCGCCGCCAGCGTTCGTTCCGCCACCGACGCCGCCCGCCTCGTTCGTTCCGCCGGCTGCGCCGCCAGCGGTGGCGCCAGCGTCGGGCAGTGTGGGGCCTGGCGCCGGACCGCACGCAAGGAGGAGCAAGCCGACGACGAGTGCTGCGCGCATGATGAGGTCTCCGAGGTGTCGGCACGTCGAGAGCGACGCGACCGCGAACACCAAGGTACGGAAGAGGAGCCTCGATTTTCGACCGAGAACCGCCTCACGTCAGATGCGCGTCAGATGCGATTTTGACGCGGGTGGAACGACGGCCAGCACCGCCACGAGGCTGATCAGGTGCAGGCTTCTTTCAGCGCTGGGTTTCGACGAGCGCTCCACCTGACGAAGGCGGCCAGAGTTGTTCCGGGGCTGGCAGTCGTCGCTCTTCGCGGAGACGGCGATAGGCATGGACGCCTCCTCGAGCGCGCTTCACCATCGACACGGATCAGAGCTCGGGTCCTGCGAAATGAAACCGCGGCTCATGGGTGGGCGGGGTGGCGATCGTGCGCCCGATGCCTCGAGTGATCAGGGTGACACCGAATCGCCTCTGGCCGCGTCGACCTGGAGGCTGGGGCCTTTCCATTGATCAGCGCAGGTGGCTTCGGAGCGCCGCTCCCAGCCCTCGCGCGCTCGAGAGCCTCACGACCCCACTCGCGAAGGACGACGTTCCACCATCCCTCGGATGATGGCGTCAGTCGTCGCCCGACGAGCTGGTGTCGTCGAACGACAGCTCGCTCTCGGCGATGCTCAACGCCTCGAGACAGGCCTTCGCGCCCTTCCCCTTGCACGCGGCCGAGGCCTGCTCCACGGCGGCCGTCTTTCGCGCCAGCTGCTCACCCGTGAGCCCCTCGGCATCGGGAGCGCACAGGCCACCCTCTCGCGAGACCTCGCGCCGCTTCACCTGCAGCTCGCCCTTGCGCACTGCGATGCGGTACTCGACCGAGAGCTCCTCGTACCAACGCGCGCTGGGGCACATGCCTTCGTACTCCGTCGCCGTCAGCACGAGCGCGTCGCCCTCGCCTCTGAACGTCTCGACCCGCGCATCCATCACCTTCGACATGGAGGCGGTGGCCGTCGCCACGCCCTTCTGGTCCTGCAGCTCCGCGCCCACTTCGAACCACGACGTCAGGTACTCACCGTTCGTGTTCACCGTGACCGTCAACGAGCCGACCAGCACGCCCTGACTCGTCGCCGTGCGCGCCTCGAACACCTGCTCGTGGTCTTCGCCGTCGCCGGGCGGGAAGAAGAAGAACTCCCGATTGGGAAAGGTGATGGCCGGGCACGCGAGCCCCTCGAGCGCCTTCTGCGGAGGCACCAGCCGCGCGTAGACGCCCTTCGAGACGATGCGCAGCTGCTCCACCAGCTGCCGGCCCTTCAGAATCGGGCACACGCCAATCGCCGCCACGTGAAAACCCGGCTTGAGCCCGGCGACCTCGTCGCTGCGCAACACCGTGGCGGTCACGCTGCTCTTCGGAATGCGCGCCCTGAAGTCCGCGAGCGCCTTCTCGCCGTCGCCAGGCGTCTTCCCGCCGCCCCACATCAACACCAGCACGCCGTTGCGCGGCACCGTCGCGCGCTTCGGCTTCGCCGACACGTCGAGCGCCAGTGACACCACCAGAGCGACCGCGATTCGCGTGAAGGACATGAGGGAACTCTACCTTCCGTCGCTGTTGGAGAACTGCGCCGACAATGCAAAACAGCGCTCCATGATCCCCCGCGTCCTCCTCACCTTCACCGTGATGACTCTCGTCTCGTGCAACAACGCCGGCCCGCAGGGCCCCGCCGGAGCTGACGGCGCCACCGGCCCTCAGGGCCCGATGGGCCAGAACGGCTCCAACGGCATGAATGGCATGAATGGCAGCAACGGCCGCTCCTCGCTCGTGCGCACGGCGACCGAGCCCGCCGGCGCCAACTGCCGCAACGGAGGCACCGCCATTCTCGTCGGCCTCGACGCAGACGGTGACGGCATGCTCGCCGACGCCGAGGTCACCTCGCGCACGTACGTGTGTGGCCCCGCGTCGCAGACACTCGTGCGCGTCGCTCCCGAGAACCCCGGCACGAACTGCCCGCTCGGCGGCGTGCTCGTCGCGAGCGGCGCCGACACCAACGGCGACGGCGTGCTGGCCGACACGGAAATCACCACGCGCAGCTACGTCTGTGGCCAGAGCGTCGCCGACGTCGTCATCGAAGGCAGCGTCACCATTCGCAACGACGTCGAGTACCGCATCTACCGTCAGGTGCGTGGCATCACCGGCACGCTCACCATCGGCCAGGACTCCGACGCCTGCTGCTCGGCCATCATCGGAGGCCCCGCCGTGCTCGACTTCCCCAACCTCGAGCGCGTCGGCCGCCTCGAGATGGTCAACGTCGCGGGCGTCGAGCAGCTCTCGTTCCCCCGCCTCACCAGCCTCACGATGGATGGCGACCGCTTCAACATGGGCGAAGGCGGCCAGCTGCGCAGCCACGTCTCGTACAACCGCGACCTGCGCACGTTCACGATGCCGCTGCTCTCGTCGCTGGCCAACCGGCTCGAGGTGTACGCCAACCCGATGCTCGTCGACTGCCCCCTGCGCGCCCTGCGTGGTCAGCTCGCCGACAACGGCATGGCCTTCGCGCTCGGCCTCGACCTGAACGGCGGCGAAGTGCCCGACGGCGGCGCGGTGTGTGCGCTGTCGACCGGCTGCTGGGTGGCCCGGCCCACCACGCCCTGGCCACGTGGTGCCGACGGTGGCCCCCAGCTGCCTGACTCGCTCGTCGACGCCGGCACCGTCACCGTCAGCTTCGCGTTCTGCCCGACCCAGGTTGCGCGTGCAGACGTCGAAGCCACCTGCCGCTCGCTCTTCGACGGAGGCACCGGCGTGTACGCGAAGTCGGCGCTCCTCAACACGACGGTGCGCGAGCGCGCGTACATGTTCTTCGGGTCTGACACGGTCGTGCTGAGCGCGGCTGATCGTCTGCCCGACGGTGGCTTCACCAACGCCGACGGCGGCTGGGCGTGGAACGACGGCACGCCGCTCGACTTCAGCAACTGGGAGCCCGGCGAGCCCAACGGCGGCAACAACGAGAACTGCCTGCACCAGTACGCCAGCGGCTTGTGGAACGACGCGACCTGCAGCGACTTCGACAACCTCGTCTGCCAGGTGCCCTGACGCGCAGCTGCTCAGGCGTCGAGGTTGAGCCGGGTGACGGCCTCGTCGTGCTTGGCGCCTTCACACACGTGCCACGCGGCCACGAGGTCGAGAAAGGGCGGGCCCGTCGAGAGGAAGACGGTGACCTGCTCGACGCTCGCGCGAGGAGCGACCGCCGCCGACAGCACCTGACCCAGCTCGCCCTGCAGCGCGGGCGCCCAGGGCAGCGACGTCTTGTCGTCAGAGAAGCAGCGCGCACGGGCGAGCAGTGAGCCGGGCAGCGGCGACTTCTGCCACCGCTCGGCCGACATCACCGTCACGTGCGCGCCGTCACGAACGCAGTCGACCGGCAGCGGCACCGAGCCCGTCAGCACCACGATGTCGGCGAGCGCGACAGCGTCCTCCACCGTCTCGCACGCCTTCACCCGCGCCGAGAGCGTGGCCTGCAGCTTCATCGCCTGCTCCGTCGAGGCGGCGAGGTCTTCGTCGAACAGGGTGACGCGCTCGAGCGACCGAACCAGCCGCAGGGCCTTGAGCGCGCTCGACACCGCGGGCCCGCCACCGAGCAGGGCCACGTTCGTCGCGTCACTTCGGGCCAGCACGTCGGCGGCGAGCGCTCCGACGATGGAGGCGCGCAGCGTCGTCAGGTGTCCACCGTCCATCAACGCGAGCAGCTTGCCGCTCTCGGCGTCGAACACCTGCACCACCGTGCCCGACACCTTCGAGTCGACAGGTTGGTCGGTCTTCACGGTGAGGCTCCAGGCGGGAATGCCCGGGTGGGTGGCGAGGCGCAGCGAGGTCGGCGCGTGGCCCGGCACCTCGAAGCCCACCGTCTGCTGCACGCCGCGCACGGCGAAGGCCTGCTTCACCTCGTCGAGCAGATGCAGCGCCTGCATGCGACGCGACACTTCGGCCCTGGTGAGGAAGGTCGTCAGCACGCGGCGAGTCCAGTCATGGGGCCGGGCTCTACGCCGACGCGGTCGCGCTCACCAGCAGTCGAGCCAGATGGACGAGGTGGGGCAGCCCGTCGTCACCTGACACGACGCCTGCCCAATGCACGCCCCCATCCACTGGTACTGCTTGCCACACACGCCCGTCTGGGAGTCGTTGGTGGTGTTCCACGCGTAGCCGTGAAAGCCGAAGCCGTTCTTCACCACGCCGGGTGCACACGACGCCGTGCAGGTCGCGCTGTTGCACGTGTTGGTCGCGACGAACGACGGCCGGCGCCCATTGACGGTGGTGACGGTCAGGTTGCCGGCGTTGTCGAGGCGCATCAGCCGCGTGCCGCCCGCGCCCGGGTCGTCGACGGTGCCCGCGACGTGCGTGCCGTTGGCGAACCACGAGAAGTGCCCGCCCGTGCGGAAGTACGTCGTCGAGTTCTGCACACCCATGCCGTACGACGCCGACGCGAGCCGAATCGCCTGCAGCGTCGAGCCCGCGGTGAAGTCTTCGAAGCCGCTCAAGCTGAGGTTTCTGCCGCTGAGGTCGCCCGTCGTGGTGATGCCGGTGCCCGTGAGGCCGCCCGTCTTGCTCGTGAGGGCCGAGGCGAGTGAGGCGAAGTTGCCGTTCACCTCAGAGGCAAGCGCGGGCTCGTCAGGGCACAACGTCACCAGCGGAGCGGGGAGCGTCTGTGCGCACGTGCCCGCCGCCCACGCGGTGCGGTTCAACAGGAGCAGCGTGAGGGCTCCGACGAGCCCGACGCCGACGACCCCGCGGAGGAGTCGCGTTCGAAGCCGCCGTGATTCCCGCGCCGACAGGGCCCGCGCGAGCTGAAGCACATCGAGCTGCCGCTCCACCTCGGCGGGCGTTCGGCCGAGCGCGGTCGCGGCTTCAGCGAGAGACAGTCGACCATCGGCCACGGCTTCGAGGGCGTCGAGTTGATGCATGTCACGCCGTACAGCAGCAACCACTCCTGTGCGCAACGGCCGCGCGCGGGTCCGAGTCACGGCGCGGGCATGCGTCGGCTGGGAGGGCCTGATCGGCGATTCCGAGGGGGGCCGCTCAGTTGGCGCCGACGAGAACCAGCTCCTGCCAGTGGAAATAGCGGCCAGCCGTTCGGTCGATGGTCACGTCGAGAACGTACTCGTCGCGCCGCTCCTGAGGAGGGCACGTAGGGTCTCGTCGATCGGGGAAGCCCAGGCGAAACCGAACGCCTTTCTCGACGGCGCGGGTCAGGGTCACATCGAAGCGCGTTGGCGTCGCGAGCGTCACCAACTCGGGCACCACCCAGCGCGGGTCGTTGGGGTTGAGGTACTGGCGCGAGTTGGGAGTCACCCTGGCGAAGTAGGACTTGGGCATCTGGGCCGACCCGCCTT
>JAEUJR010000519.1 GCA_016793585.1 Archangium sp. | reverse complement strand
CACTGACGAGATGGCGAACCGGCCGTATCAGCCCAAAGATCGCTTCTTCAAACAGGCGAAGGCGTCGGGTCTGCGCGCGCGGTCGGCGTTCAAGATCGACGAGATCGCGAAGCGGTTTCGAATCTTCGAGCGCGGGCAGGTCGTGCTCGACATGGGCGCCGCGCCGGGCGGGTTCCTGCAGATCCTGCTCGATGAGGTGGGGCCCAAGGGCAAGGTCGTCGGCGTCGATCTGGTGCCGATTCGTCCGCTCAACCGGCCCAACGTGAAGACCGCCGTCGCCGACGTGCTGGCCCCCGAGTTCGACGCGCTGCTGCTGTCGCTGCACGACGGCATCTTCGACGTGGTCGTCTCCGATCTCGCGCCGAAGACGACGGGCATCAAAGACACCGACGAGGCGCGCTCCATCGCGCTGGCTGGCAAGGCGCTCGAGGTGTCGATTCTGCGCGGGCGCACCGGCGGGCACTTCGTCGCGAAGCTCTTCATGGGGCGCGACTTCGAGTCGTTCCGCAACGAGATTCGCAAGTCGTACCGCGAGGTGAAGGTCGTGCGGCCCGAAGCCACGCGCGGCGCCTCGATGGAGATCTACCTCGTCGGGCTCGATCGGAAGCCGCTCACGCCTTGACGATGGGCGTCTCTCCCGTGCGCCGCTTCTGAGAGAACGGGCCGCGCTCGCGACCGGGGTGCTGCTCCATGCCGGGCGCATACCCCGTCACCTTGTTCCGCCCGCCGCGCTTCGACGCGTAGAGCGCCGAGTCTGCGGCGTCGACCAGCTTCGCCTGATCGGAGGCGTCGTCGGGCAGCGTCGCGACACCCACCGAGATCGTCACGCGCCCGCCGGGCTGCACCTTGCCGTGTTCGAACTCGGTCTCTTCCACCGCGCGGCGCAGCTTCTCGGCGACCTCGAGCGCCTCGGCGCGGGAGACCTGTGGCAACAGCACGACGAACTCTTCACCACCGTACCGGGCGAGCGTGTCGACCTTGCGCACGCTGTGCTTCAAAGCGCCGCACACCTGCTTGAGCGCGACGTCTCCTGCCCGATGCCCGGCCGCGTCGTTGAGGTGTTTGAAGTGATCGATGTCGATCATCACCAGCGACACCGGCGTGCCGTAGCGGGTTGCGCGGTTCACCTCGGCCTCGAGCTGTTGGAAGAGGTGGCGGCGGTTCGGCACGCCCGTGAGCGGGTCGGTGATCGACAACGCCACGGTCTGCTCGTGCAGCCGCGCGTTCTGCACCGCGATCGCGGCCTGATCGGCGACGGCGGTGAAGTACTCGATCTCTTCGCGGTCGAAGTTCGCCTTCTCTTTGCGCTCGAAGTTCAACACGCCCAGCAGGTCGGAGCCGTGCAGCATGGGAATCGAGAGCAGACACCCGCGCCCACGCATCGCCGAGGCGTTGAGCAGCTTGAAGCGCTTCTCGACCTCGAGGTCGGGCACGTACACCGACTTGCGGCTGAGCGCCGCGTGCCCGGCGATGCCCTCACCGATCTCGAACAGCAGGCCTTCCGAGCCCTCGTTCGGCGGGAACGCCTTGAGCACCTCGAGCTTCGCGTCCTGGTTGAGCAGCATCACCGAGAACCGATCGACCTTGAGGCGCGGTGGCAACATCGAGGCGATGCGCTGCAGCACCTCGTTGAGATCGAGCGTGGAGGCGATGGTGCGTGCGATCTCGAACAGCACCTCGAGCTCGTCGACGCGGGTGGCGAGGCGGGTGTTGGCGGCGCCCAGCTCGGTCTTGAGCTGCAGCTCGGCGCGCGTACGATCGAGATCGCGCTGGGTGTCGATCTCGGTCACCTTCAGCTCGGTGATCTTCGCCAGCATGCGGTTGAACGAGTTCGCCAGCGAGCCGATCTCGTCGTTGCCCAGCTCGGGCGCGCGCACCACGAGCTCGCCACCTTCGGCCCGCTGCATCACCCGCGCGAGCCGCTTGAGCTTCTGGGTGAGCACCAGCCGCAGCGACAGCGCGACCGCCGCGACGAGGGCGATGGTGAAGACGAGCACGCTCCACAGCGCCGACGCGAAGACCTCCGAGACCTGCTGACGCAGCGACGGTTCCTCGACGGTGAGCTGCAGCACACCGGTGCGCAGCGTGGAGGCGCCGGTGTGGCAGCCGCCGCACGAGACGCCGCCGAGCGGGTAGAGCACCTCGCCGCCGCCACCCTTGCCCCATGGCCAGAACGTCGGCGGGGTGGTGAACGTCGCCTGCCCCTGGGTGATGTCCTTCACGCGCGCGGCGTCGCCGAACGACTTGTCCTCTTCTTCGATGCGCCGTGACCAGCGCACCAGCCCTGCTTGATCGACGATGCGAATGTCGCTCGCGACCTTCAGGCCCGACCAGTCGCTGCGCACGATGGCCGTGACGCTGCGGTGCGCGACGCGCGCGGTGGTTCCAGGCGGCGTGCGCTCGACGGTGCTGAAGCTGGTGGCGATGAACTCCGCGAGGCCCATGGCCTGGCGTCTGCTCTCTTCGCGCACCGCGAGATCGGTCTGGCGCCAGACGAACGTGACGCCGAACAGCGCCACCAGCGCCGTCGGCAACGCGATCGCGACGAACAGCTTTCGCCCGATCGATCTCACGCGAGGTTCCCCACGGGTGCGCTCGTCTCGCTTCTCGGTTCGGTCGTCAAGGTGAGAGCACGCCAGATGTGGGATAGCGTGGACACCCCGTGGAGTTGATCCGTTCGAAGCTGATCAGTGCGCCGCACGCGTTTCCAACCCGTGACGGAGGCGTCTCGAAGGGTGCGTTCTCGTCGCTGAACTCGTCGCTGGCGGTCGGTGATGATCCGAACGACGTCGCCGAGAACCTCACGCGGCTCGCACGAGCGTTCGGCGTCGACGCCAGCGCGCTGATCACCGCGCGTCAGGTGCACGGCGTGACGGTGCTCGAGGCCACAGGGCAGGGCGCGCTCGCAGACGCCGATGCGGTCTTCACGGCGACCCGCGGCCTGCTCGTGGGCGTGCGCACCGCAGACTGTCTGCCGATTCTCGTCGAAGATCCCCGGTCGGGAATGGTCGCGGCCGTGCACGCGGGCTGGCGCGGCGTCATCGGCGAGATCGTCGTTCGCGCGATCGAGCGACTCGAGCAGCGGGGCGCGAAGCGGAGCGATCTTCACGTGGCGCTGGGCCCTGCCATTCAGGCGTGCTGCTTCGAGGTCGATGGTGATCTGCCGGCGAGGTTCTCGGCCGCGTTCGGTGAAGGCGTGCTTCGGCCACAGCCCGGCAAGACGCGCGTTCACCTCGACCTGAGCTGGGCCGTGGCGCGCTCACTCGAACGGGCAGGCGTGCCATCGAGCCACGTGGACGTGCTGCCGCAGTGCACACGCTGTGATCAGCGCTTCTTCTCGCATCGGCGTGATCAGGGCATCACCGGCCGGCAGCTCTCGTTGATCCAGTGTGTGCGTGGCACAGCGATGTAGCAGTGGCGCTGAGGGCGATTTCTTGACCCTCCGAGAGCGCGGTCCATACACTTTGATCGTCATTCGACTCCTCCTCGTCAGCATGTCCGCCGCGCTGTGCGCGTGCGCGACTGATCAGGTCACCCGCGCCGAGCACGCCGAGCTGCTCGCGTCGGTGCGTGCGCTGCGCGCTGACAACGCGCGCCTCGAGAGCCGCCTCGATCGCATGGAGCAGGAGCAGAAGAACGCGAGGGTGCTGCCGGCCCGCCCGGTCACCTCGTCGGGCGCCACGGTGTCGTCGGGCAACACGGCCGCAGGCAACACGGTGTCGTCGGGCAACACCACCGCTCCAGCCCAGGATCTTCCAGCGCTCACCGTGGTGAAGCTGAAGCCGAAGAAAGAAGCAGCGCCGAAGCTCGCGACCGAGGTCGAGGTCGTCGAGCCCCCGGCCGCGATCCTCACCAACGAGAACGTCAGCTCGGCCGAGAACGAGCAGCTCGATCAGATGGAGGCGGCGGCCATCGACCAGCAGTACCAGTCGGGCGTCGATCTGCTGAAGACGGGCAACCCCGAGGGCGGCATCGCCGCGCTGCAGCAGTTCGCGCGCGACTGGCCGAAACACCCGCACGCCGACAACGCGCTGTTCTACGCCGCGGTGGGGCTGATGGCAGGGCGCGAGTTCAAAGAAGCCGAGAACGTGCTCGAGCAGACCATTCGTCAGTACCCCGCCGGTGACGCGACCCTCGAGGCGCTCGTGAAGCTCGCCGAGTGCCGCGCCCGCTTGAACCGCCAGGCCGACGCTCGCGCGACCTGGGAGAAGATCGTCGCCAACTACCCGGGCACGCAGGCCGCCACGCTCGCCCAGTCCAGACTCGCCTCCGCCTCACAGAAGGAATGAACCCATGCGTCAGCTGATCCTCGCAGTCGCCACCGTGTCGCTCGCCTCCACCGCGTGGGCACAGGCCGAAGACGAAGAGTCGAGCGGCGGAGCGTCGGAGGGCTCGGCCACCGTCACGAACGCTCCTGCCGAACCGGGCGGCAAGGCAGGCGACGCCCCCAATGCTTCGCACACCGTCGAGCGCGGCGACACGTTGTGGGATCTGTCGCGCAAGTTCCTCGGCAGCCCGTGGTACTGGCCCAAGGTCTGGTCCTACAACCCCGACATCGCGAACCCGCACTGGATCTACCCGGGCAACATGGTGCGCTTCTACGGCGCCGATGAGCAGCCCACGCAGGTCGAGGTCGGCACCGAGGTGCCCGATGTCGAAGAGGGCACGATGTACGACGAAGGCGAGGGCGTCTCGAAGGCGAACCAGATCGGCTACCGGCCGAAGAACTCGGTCAGGTTGCCCATTCAGGCCTTCGTCACCTCGAAGGAGCTCGAGCAGAACGCCCGCGTCGTCGGCTCCTTCGCCGAGAACGAGATGCTGACCTTCCCGTACTCGGTCTACGTCGACATCTCGGGCAAGAAGAGCCTCAAGGTCGGCGATGCCACCGTCGTCTACCGCACGGGCGGAGAGATTCAGCACCCGATCACCCACGACTTCATCGGGTACATCACCCAGGTCGTCGCCGAGGGGAAGGTCACCGCCGTCGACACCAAGAAGAACCTCGCCACGATGGCCATCACCCGCAGCCTCGACGAGCTGCACCGCGGTGACTCGGTCAGCCCCGCCGGCGAGTCGGTGATTCGCACCGTCGCCCCTCGCACCAATGATCGCGAGCTCAAGGGCGCAACCCTCGTGAAGGGCGCCAAACGGTTCACGCTCATGCAGTCGGAGGGCTTCGTGGTGATTCTCGACCGTGGCGCCGACGATGGCGTCAAGGTCGGCAACACCTTCACGTTCTTCCGCTCCGGAGACACCTCGCCCGTCGAGCGTCACTTCAACCCGCAGTACTCCGACGACGCCTTCCCCCGGGAGATCGTCGGCGCCTGCATGGTGGTCGACGTGAAGTCGAAGGCCTCGACCTGTCTGCTCACCTACACCCTGCGTGAGCTGCTCCCTGGCGACAGCGCCGATATGGTGATGCGGGCGCCGCGCACCGCAGGCCGCTAACTCGACGAAAAGTCTGAGGTTCGTCGCCCAGCAGCGTGCAATGTCAGCCTGACCTGATAGGGTGTTCAGTATCAGGAGGCAGGCATGATTCGCTCGTTGCGGGTGAAGAACTTTGGAGTGATCGAAGAGATCGAGGTCGAGCTGGGCGCGGGCCTCACGGTGATGACCGGTGAGACGGGAGCGGGCAAGTCGATGCTCCTCGACGCGCTGCTGTTGCTGGCCGGGGGGCGGGCTGACTCCGGCATGCTGCGGGCGGGGTGCGACGAGGCGTCGGTCGAGGGGGTGTTCTCACTCTCTCCTGAGATCGCCACCAGGCTCGAAGAGAGCGGGTTGGAGTCATCTGGCGACGAGGTGCTGGTGCGCCGCTCCATCTCTTCACAGGGGCGAGGTCGTGCGTGGGTGAACGGGTGCCTGGTGACGGTGTCGGTGCTGCAGCAGGTGATGCGCGGCTTCGTCGACATCGCAGGTCAGCTCGAGCACGCCTCGCTCTACGACGAGGACAATCACCGCGCGCTCGTCGATCGGTTCGGAGGGCTCGAGGCCGACAGCGGGCCTCGCGCGAAGTACGTCGAGCGATTCGAGGCGCGGCGCGCAGTGCTGGCGCGGCTCGCCGAGCTTGGCGGTGACGAGCGAGAGGTGCGCTCGCGTGTCGAGTACCTGCGCGTCCAGGTGAAGGAGCTCGAGGCGGCGCAGCCGAAGGTGGGCGAGGAGCCGCTGCTCGAAGCAGAGCGGCGCCGGCTCGCTGGCGCGGCGAAGCTGCAGGCCCTCGCGCAGGCTGCCGACGATCTGCTCTCGACCCGCGAGGCGAGCGCGAGCGATCTGTTGCGGGAGGCCACGCAGCGGCTGACCGAGATGGAGAAGGTCGACGCCTCCATTCTTCCCGTGAAAGAGCGGCTCACCGCTGCGCTCGTCGAGCTCGACGAGGGCTCGCGCGCGTTGTCGCGTTACCTCGCCAGCGTCGATCTCGATCCCGCCCGGTTGCGCGAGGTCGAGGAGCGGCTCGATCTGCTCAAGACGTTGTCGCGCAAACACGGGCTGGCGGCCGATGAACTCCCAGCGCGCCGTGACGCGCTGGTGGCCGAACTCGACCAGCTCGAGCGGCGCGCAGAGCTGCGCGCCGAGGTCGAGCGGGAGCTGTCGGTCATCGACGATCTGCTCGCGCGCGACGCGGCCGCGCTGACCGCCTCACGCCGCAGCGCAGGGGCGACGCTCGAGAAGCGCGTGAGCGAGTGCCTCTCGAGGCTCGCCCTGAAGAACGCGCGGTTCTCGGTCGAGCTGAGCCCCGCTGCGCCTGGCCCGCTCGGCGCCGATCAGGTGCGCTTCCTCTTCAGTGCCAACCCTGGCGAGCCACCGCGGCCTCTGGCGAGAACCGCCTCGGGCGGTGAGGCCTCGCGCGTGATGCTGGCCATCAAGGCCGTGCTCGCGGCCACCGAGCGGGTGACGGTCTCGGTGCTCGACGAGGTCGACACCGGTGTCGGTGGCGCCGTCGCCGACGTCGTGGGCCGCCTCATCAAGGACATCTCGACCCATCGGCAGGTACTCTGCATCACCCACCTGCCGCAGGTCGCAGCGCACGCGTCGCGCCACCTTCGCATCGAGAAGCGGCTCTCGGGTGGGCGGGTTCAGTCGTCGGTGCACGTGCTCGGCAGCCTCGACGCTCGCTCCGACGAGCTGGCCCGCATGTTGTCTGGCGTCGAGGTGTCGAAGGAGGCCCGGGCCGCCGCGCAGGTGCTCATCACGGGCGCCGCGAAGGCCGAAGCACCGGCGCCAACCCGACGCAAGCGCCATGTTCGGTCGCCCACGGAACGGCGCAGTGCGTGAATTTGCTTCCTTGCCCGGTGCGCTTCATGTGCCTAACCTGCGCGGCGTGTCGAAGACCGCTGGCGTGCGATTGAAGGCGTTGTCGGCCGGGCTCACCGATGTCGGCCGCAAGCGTTCACACAATGAAGATAGCTATCTCATCGACGACGAACTCCAGCTGTTCGTCGTTGCCGACGGCATGGGTGGCCACGCTGGTGGTGGCACGGCCAGCCGCATCGCAGTCGAGACGATCGACAAGGAGCTGAGGGGCGTTCGCAACTCGCCCACCAGCCCCTTCAAGGCCGAGACCTCGCTGCAAGACTCGCCGCTCCCCGACTTCTTGAGGGCTGCGGTCGAGAAGGCCTGCTTCGAGATCTACCGCGCCGCCCAGGAGGACCCGCGCCTGGCGGGCATGGGCACCACCGTCATCAGCCTGTGCGTGCAGCACCAGCACGCGCTCTTCGCCCACGTCGGTGACTCGCGCGCCTACCTCGTGCGCGGCAACCTCATTCAGCAGATCAGCGAAGACCACTCGCTGGTGAACGAGCAGATCAAGGCCGGCATGATCACGCCCGACGAGGCGCGACACTCCCGGTACAAGAACATCATCACCCGCTCCGTGGGCTTCGAAGAGGAAGTCCAGGTCGACGTGATGGGCATCATGCTCGAAGAAAACGACTCCTTCATTCTCTGCTCCGACGGCCTCGCGAACCTGGTCGAGGACAAAGAGATTCAGGAGATCATCTCGAGCTCCGAGCTCAAAGACGCCCCCAAGAAGCTGATCGATCTCGCCAACGAGCGTGGTGGTGACGACAACATCACCGTCATCGTCGTGCGCGCAGTGCCCGCCTGATCCGAACTCCGCCGAGCCTGCATTCCTCCGCTGCTGGTGAATCGAGGAGCGGGAAATGGCTTGGCCCCCTGATCCGCCACAAGCTGTCCTGATCAACGGGAGTCGAATTCCTGTTGCACTGGACGGTGGCTTCGGAGAAGGTGCCGCGCCGTTTTCACTTCCTTGCTGAGGGCCGAGCGTTGGCCAACGAGAGCTTTACCCTCATCGTCGTTCCCGACCGGCAGTCCGAGGTGCGGCGGTTCCGCCTTCGGCGCGCATGGGTCATTCAGGCCGTCGTCGCCCTGTCGTTGCTGATGGTGGTGGGCGCGGTGCTGGTCGTTCATTACGCCACGGTCGTCACCGAGGCTCACGAGAACCCGGGCCTTCGCGACGAGAACCTGAAGCTGAAGAGTGAGATCTCGGTCATTCGCGAGCAGCTCGCGCACGTTCAGGGAACGCTCGATCGCGTCGAGCGCTTCGATCAGAAGCTGCGGGCCATCACGCTCCTCTCCGATCCGCAGCGCAACCTCGCGATGGGGCCGACCGAGCCGCTCCCGACGGCTGGCAGTGCTGACAACCAGTTCGTGCGCACTCCTGGCCAGGAGTCACCCGCGGCGCTGGCGGCGAAGCTGGACAAGTTGTCGGCCGAGGCGACCCGGCAGGAGCAGAGCCTTCAGGAGCTGCAGGCCTACTTCTCGGGTCAGAAGTCGTTGCTGGCTTCCGTGCCCTCCGTGTGGCCCACCCGTGGTTGGGTGACCAGCGACTTCGGGTCGCGCGTCGACCCCTATACCAGCGAGCGAGTCATGCACGCCGGCATGGACATCGCCGGTCCGCACGGCAAGGAGATCATCGCTCCCTCCGACGGTACGGTGGTGTTTGCCGGTCTCGAAGGCGGCTACGGAAACGTGGTGGTGATCGATCACGGCTACGGCATCAAGACGCGTTTCGGCCACCTCGCCTCGATCAAGGTGAAGGCGGGCGAGCACGTGAAGCGCGGCGATCTGATCGCCGCCATGGGCAACACGGGCCGTTCGACCGGGCCTCACCTGCACTACGAAGTGCGCGTGAACGGCATCGCGCAGAACCCGCGCAAGTTCATTCTCGACGACTGAGGGCGAGCCTCAGAGGTCGCGCCTTCAGCTCCCGTCACGTTCGAGCCCTGCGACGAGCGAAGGCGTGGTCTACCCAGAGCAGCCTCGAGCACGAGGCGCCGACGTTTTCCTGGAACCACGAGCACCACTCCGGCGAGTTCTTCCTTGAAAGCGAGCCCTCACTTCACGAGGGTGCGCGTCATGTCCCTGCTCCTGGTCCTCGCCGCCGCCGTCACCGCCGGTGCTCCTGCGAAAGCTCCCGTGAAGATCGACACCGCTGCCCTCGAAGCGAAGCTGATCGCCACGCATGGTGAAGCCCACCGCGCCCGAATCGAGCAGGGCGTGCGACAGGTCTCCTCCCTCTGGAAGAAGGACGACGGCGATCTCGCCGCCTTCGTCAACGAGCAGTTCGTCGCCGACCCGGCACGCCTCGACGCCCTCTTCAACCGCTTCGAGCAGAACCTGGAGCAGGTCGATGGGCACATGCTCGAGATTGGCCGCGAGCTGCGTCGGCCCACCGAGCTCGACCTCGGGCCGCTCGAGAAGATCGACCCGCTCTTCGCCGCGTGGGACCCCTCGGCCCACCTCACCGACGACTTCTTCAGCTCGAAGCTCGCCTTCGTCGCGCTGCTGAACTTCCCGCTCACCACCCTCGACGAGCGCCTCGCGAAGGGCCCGACCTGGAGCCGTCGGCAGTGGGCCGAAGCGCGCCTCACGGGCCGCTACTCCCGCCGCGTGCCGGCCGACGTGCAGCAGGGCGTCACCGCCGCCCAGGCCGCCGCCGACCTCTACATCGCCGAATACAACGTGTGGATGCACCACGTGCTGTCGGAGACAGGCGAGCGGCTCTTCCCGAAGGGGAAGCGGCTCATCACCCACTGGAACCTGCGCGACGAGCTGAAGGCACAGTACGCCGACCCGAAGGGGCTCCCGCGCCAGCGCGCCATCATCAAGGTGATGGAGCGCATCGTCACGCAGAGCATTCCCGCGGCCGTGATCGACAACCCGAACCTCGACTGGAACCCGTTCACCAACACGGTCGTGGCCGCGCCTGCAGACACCATCGAGGCCGATGCTCCGAAGCGCACCACCACCGCCGCAACCACTCCCGAGGCCGACGTTCGCTACCAGCGTCTGTGGGCGAACTACGTCTCGCAGAAGAAGGCCGACCCGTTCTCTCCCGTGGCACCGACGGCCATCGATCGCGCCTTCGCGCTGGGCGCCGAGATGCCCGAGGCGAGGGTGAAGCAGCTGCTCGAGGCGGTGCTGCAGTCGCCCCAGGTGGCGAAGGTGGCGGCTGAGATTCAGAAGCGGGTGGGGCGGCCGCTCGAGCCGACAGATCTCTGGTTCAACGGTTTCCTTCCGCGTGGCTCGGTGCCCGAGGCCGAGCTCGACGCGAAGACGCGCGCCCGCTACCCGACCGCCGACGCCTTCGCGAAGGACATTCCCCGTATTCTCACGGCGCTCGGCTTCCCCGCTGAGCGCGCGAAGTTCCTCTCGGAGCGCATCAAGGTCGACCCATCGCGCGGCGCCGGCCACGCGATGCAGTCAGCGCGGCGAGGTGACTTCCCGCGCCTGCGCACCCGCGTGGAGAAGGAGGGCATGAACTACAAGGGCTACAACATCGCGGTGCACGAGCTCGGGCACAACGTCGAGCAGGTGTTCTCGCTCTACGACGTCGATCACACATTGCTCGCGGGCGTGCCCAACACCGCCTTCACCGAGGCCATCGCGTTCGTCTTCCAGGCGCGCGATCTCGAGCTGCTCGGGCTGGGCAAACCGTCGGCCGAGCAGGAGCGCCTGCGCGTGCTCAACGACTTCTGGTCCACCTGGGAGATCGCCGGCGTCGCCCTGGTCGATCTCGAGGTCTGGCACTGGATGTACGAGCACCCGACCGCGAAGCCAGCCGAGCTGCGAGAAGCGACCGTCGCGATCTCGAAGCGCATCTGGAACCAGTACTACGCCCCCGTGTTGGGTGGAAAAGACACGCCGCTGCTCGGTATCTACTCCCACATGATCAGCTACCCGCTGTACCTCTTCAATTACCCGCTCGGTCACCTCATCGCGTTCCAGATCGAGGAGCAGGTGAACAGGAAGGGCGTGGTCGGCACCGAGATCGAGCGCATGTCGAAGCAGGGCGCCGTCGCTCCCGATGTGTGGATGACGGGCGCCGCAGGCGGGCCGGTGAGCGCCGAGCCGCTGCTGCGGGCAACCGAGGCGGCACTGGCTGCGCCCGCGCCTGAAAAGGCTCCAGAGAAAGCGCCAGCTCCGAAACGCTGAACCACTCGCCGAGTCGCGGTGTGTTGGAGCGACCGGGATCGTGGACTGCATGGGGCTTCGACGACGCGCGCTGTGCGCTGTCACGATGAGCGCACTCGGAGTGGGTCTGTCCGGCGCGGCGGTTGATGTCGATCGAGATGAAGCCTCATGTGTCGCGACCCGACTGCGGGACCTCGACCGAACGACTGGGCAGAAGCCCCCAACGAGGTGGAGTAGGAGGCGCGTATGCGTCTGCTCTTCGCCACCGTCGCCCTCGCTGCGTTCTCCGTCAGCGCCGCGCCCGGGCTCGAGTCCCGCGTCACCGAACTCAGGCTCTCGAACGGCATGGTGTTTCTGCTGGTCGAGCGGCACGACGCCCCGGTCTTCACCGGCTTCGTCCGGCTGCGTGTCGGCGGCATCGACGAGGAGCAGGGCTTCACCGGACTCGCGCACCTCTTCGAGCACATGGCCTTCAAGGGCACACCGCGCCTCGGAACGAAGGACTGGCCCCAGGAGCAGGCGCTGCTGCTCGAGATCGAACGGGTCGGTGACGCGCTCGCGAAGCTCGAGCGGGCGGGCACGGCGGCCTCGGCCCAAGGCGTCGCGCTCAAGCGCGAGCTCGAGGCGCTGTCGACACGACACAAGGCGCTCACTGACGAGAACGCGCTCGCCCAGCTCTACCAGGTCAACGGCGGCGTCGGCCTCAACGCCACGACGGACAAGGATCTCACCAGCTACTTCGTGAGCCTCCCGAAGAACCGGCTCGAGCTCTGGGCCACCGTCGAGGCGCAGCGGCTCGCGGCCCCCGTGCTGCGCGACTTCTACACCGAGCGCGACGTCGTTCAGGAAGAGCGGTTGCGCTCCATCGAGACCAACCCGGGCGGTGTCCTCTTCGAGGAGCTCAACCAGCTCGCGTTCGGCTCGAACCCGTACCGCTGGTCGACCGTCGGCTACCAGAAAGACCTCGCGGCCATGACGCTCGGCAAGGCGCTCGACTTTCACCGCCGGTTCTACGCGCCAGCGAACGCAGTCGGGTGTCTCGTCGGAGACTTCGATACCGCGCAGCTCAAGCCGCTCCTCGAGCGCACGTTCGGCGCCGTGTCCGCGAGGCCGCGCCCAGCCGAACCGGTGTTCACCGATCCACCGCTCCGGGCCCAGCGCCGCGCACACGTCACCTTCGACGCAAACCCGCGCCTGGCGATCGCGGTGCGCCGGCCGCCGCCGCCCTCGAAAGACGACTTCGTCTTCGACGTGCTCGAGGTGCTGCTGAGCGAAGGCAGAACGGGCCGGCTGCAACAACGCCTCGTGTTCAAGGACCGGCTCGCCCAGGGCGTGGGGGTGTTCTCGGCTCCTGGCGTACGGGCCGAGAACCTCTTCATCGTCTCCGTCGTCCCCATGAACGGCGTGAAGAACGAAGACGTCGAGCGCGCGGTCTGGGAAGAGCTCGAGAAGCTGAAGACCACGCCGCCGACTGCCGAAGAGCTCGAGAAGGTGCGCAACCGGCTCACGGCCGACTTCGCGCGTTCCATCGACTCGAACGCCGGCCTCGCGAGCGCGCTGAGCCGATACCAGACGCTCTTCGACGACTGGCGCTACGCCGTGCGATTGCCCGACGAGCTCGCTGCCATCACGCCCGCTGACGTCCAGCGCGTGGCGAGCCAGTACTTCGATCAGAAGAAGAGCGTCGTCGTCACGCTTGGCAGAGAAGGAGGTGGGCGATGAAGCGCCTGCTCCCGCTGATGTTGATGCTTGGCTGCGCCACGACGCCGGTCGCGACCGAGCCCGTCGTCACACGGCCGAACCCAGGTCTCGAGGCCGTTCCCCAGAAGCGCGTGCTCGCCGAGCTGCCGGCCGCCCTCGACGTCGACCCGAAGGCCCTCACCGTCGCGCCGCTCGAGGTGAAGGTGACGCGGCCCGAGCGCTACGAGCTGCCCAACGGGCTCGTCGTGTACCTGATGGAGGATCACACCTCGCCGCTGGTGCTGGTGCGAACGCTGATTCCCGTCGGGGCGGTCGACGAACCGGCCGATCGTCTCGGTGTCTCGGGCATCACCGCCGAGCTGGTGACCGCTGGGGGCGCAGGCAGCCGAACGCCAGAGCAGCTCGACGAGCTGCTCGAGTTCCACGCGGCCGACCTCAACGGGGGCGCTGCCGACGAGTACTCGCAGGTCAGCCTCTCGGTACGCAGTCAGGACCTCGCGGCGCTCTTCCCCGTGTTCGCAGACGTGCTCCAGCGGCCCCGCTTCGACGCCACCCGCTTCGAGGTGACGAAGTCGCGCGTGCTCGAGTCGATCAAGCGGCGCAACGATCGGCCCGACGGCCTCGCCGCGCGTGCGTTGAGCAAGGCGCTCTATGGCACCGACTCGCTGCTGGGGCGCGAGTCGTCGGAGGCGACCGTCAAGGCCATCACCGTCGACGACGTCAAGAAGCACCACGCGAAATGGACTCCCAGAGCCGCGCGCCTCGTGATCACCGGAGACTTCGATCGGGCTGCGGTGAAGACGCTCGTCGAGCGCTCGTTCGCTGCCTGGAAGGGGGCGGCGCCGCCGGCACGCAGCTTCCCGACCGCAGGTCCTCCTGGGCGTCGGGTGATCCTCGTTCCCCGCGCGGTCGCCCAGGTGAAGGTGCGCATCGGCGGAGCAGGGTGGACCCGGCGGTCGCCCGACGAGTACCCGATGCGTCTGGTGAACACGGCGCTGGGCAGCTTCGGAGTCGGTCGGCTGTACCGCGAGATTCGTGACGAGCGCGGCCTTGCCTACTCGGCCTCCTCGAGCGTCGGCGGCGGCCCCACCTTCGGGCAGTTCACGGCCAGCTTCGACACACGGCCCCAGCAGGCCGTGCAGGCGCTCGAGGTCGCGCTCGAGGTGCTGACCAGGACAGGCCGCGCCGATTCGCTCACGCAGGCCGAGCTCGCGACCGCGACCGACATGGCGCTCAACACCTTCGCGTTCCGCTTCGACTCCGTCTCGCGAATCGCCTGGGAGCGCGCCCTCAGCGAGTTCTTCGGCTACGACGACGACTACCTCGATCGGTATCGCGACCGCATCTCGCAGGTCACGCCAGCGCAGGTGAACGCCGCCACCGCGAAGCTCACGAAGCAAGACGCCTTGCAGATCGTCATCGTGGGCCCCAGAGACGTCCTGGGCGATCTCTCGCGCTTCGGCCCAGTCACCGTCGTCGAAGACGTCGACTCGTTCCGCTGATCATCGGCGGGGTCTTGTGATCAGCGCGATCAGCAGCAACGCAAGTTCTCCGTCGTTCCGACGACTTTTTTGACGACGCTGATCAGGTCCGTACGCTTCGCAACAGCTCGCTGCAGCAGTGCAGCAGCTGTCACCTCAAACGGAGCGTGCATGAGCAACAACAAGCGAAAGAACAGCCGGGTCGCCCTCGAC
>JAEUJR010000062.1 GCA_016793585.1 Archangium sp. | reverse complement strand
AGCGGGAGCCAGATGCCGACCGGCCGGAGCCGTTACATCGGGTGCCTCGTCGCCGCTGCGCTGCTCGATGGGTGCTGCGTGGCCGGGTGCGCGCGAGCGGCGATCACCCGGTCGAACTCACATCGAGATGGTGTGCAGTCGGAGCGAGTTGATCTTGCCAGCCTGGCCGACGGGGGCTCCGAACACGATGACGATGCGCTCGCCCCGCTTCGCGAGGCCGCGTGCGAGCAGCTCCTCCTCGACGCGTCGAACCATCTCTTCCGACTCCTGCACGGGCTCGAGCACGCGCGGCATCACCCCCCAGAGGAGCGAGAGTCGTCGGCGCACTTCCTGGTTGGGGCTGAAGGCGATGATGGGCACCGTCGGGCGGTACCGCGACACGAGTCGCGCCGTGTTGCCCGTCAGCGTGAAGGCGACGATGAGCGAGCAGCCAGCCTCACGCGCCGCACGGCAGGCGACGCCGCAGGTGACGTCGGGGAACTCGGCCGGAATGGTGATGGGCTCGCCGCTGCCGATGCGCGGGAACGACTGGCGCATGGCCGACTCGGCGGCCTCGACGATGCGGCTCATCATCTGCACCGACTCGACGGGGTAGTCGCCCGAGGCCGTCTCGCCCGAGAGCATCACCGCGTCGGTGTTGTCCATGACGGCGTTGGCGACGTCGCTGGCCTCGGCGCGGGTCGGCCGCGGGTGCTCGATCATCGAGTTCAGCATCTGCGTCGCGACGATGACGGGCAGGCCGCGCTGGTTCGCGCGGCGAATGATGTCCTTCTGAATCGCGGGCACCTCTTCGGGAGGAATCTCGACGCCGAGATCGCCGCGCGCCACCATCACGCCGTCGGTCTTCTCGAGAATGGAGTCGAGCCGCGCGATGGCTTCCGGCTTCTCGAGCTTCGCGATGATTGGCACCACCCGGCCCGCCTCCATCATCGCCTGGCGGCACATGTCGATGTCTTCGGGCGTTCGCACGAACGAGAGCGCCACCATGTCGACGCCCGCCTTGAGCCCGAAGATGAGATCTTCGCGATCTTTCGCGGTGAGCGCGTCGGCCCGCAGCGCGACCCCGGGCAGGTTGATGCCCTTGTTGTTCTTCAGCGTGCCGCCGTGAATGACCTCGGTGCGAATGAGCGACTTCTTGTCAGTCGCGAGCACCTTGAGCTCGAGCAGACCGTCGTCGAGCAGAATGCGATCGCCCACGTTCACGTCGGCCGCGAGGTGCGGGTACGTGGTCGAGACGAGCTCCTGCGTGCCGAGCACGGACTCGTCGGTGGTGATGGAGATCTCTTTGCCTTCGACCAGCTCGACGGCGCCTTTCTCGAGCTTGCCGGTGCGAATCTTCGGCCCTTGCAGGTCGCCCAGCACGCCGACGGCCTTGCGAACCTTCAGCGAGGCGGCGCGCAGACGGTCGAGCACCGCCTGATGATCGGCGTGGGTGCCGTGGGAGAAGTTGAGACGAGCCACGTCCATGCCGGCGTCCAGGAGCTTCTCGAGCATCTCCTGGCTGGTGCTGGCGGGACCCAAGGTGCAGACGATCTTCGCGCGACGCATGCGCGCGCCTTATCGGAGCGGTGGGAGCGAGTCATCAATGAGTCATCACGTAGTGCGTCACGATCGGGTGGCGAACGGGCGTGTCTCCTCGCTGGTCGAGCAGGGAGCCCTCGGCGGCGGCGACCGCCACGCGTTGGCGCGAGCTTCATGCACGGGGCGCTCGAACGTGCCGTTCGGGAATGGCCACCGCACAGACGGAATGAACGACGTCGCAGCGCTCGCCCGCATCGAGATGGGGCGGTGCTCGGCAGCTTCCTTCGCGCAAGACGAACTGCCATCGCCATCGGAGCTGATCACGACGATTGCTTCTTCCGCGCGGCACCCATCGTCGCTCTGGCGCCGACCGCGCGATGCGAGGCCTTCGGCATGTGACAGGCCTGGCACGTCTGAGCGCCGCCCCACTCGCGCCACTCACGCAGCGTCGTCTGCATCGCTCGAGCACACCAGCCCCGCCTCACCTCGCGCAGCTCCCTGACGAGCCGCTGAATGTCGACCGCGTTGCGCGGCTCGCGGTGGCATCGCCATCGGCAGCTGAGCACGACGTGTCGCCTCTTCCGCGCAGCGGGCGCAGGCCCTCGTCGTGCGCCCGGCCAACGTCGCGAACGACACGCAAAGGAGTGCCCAGCGCGCGAACCCTCACCTACAACTTCGCGCACGAGCTCACGCACACGACGATGGCGCGCGAACTGGGGCGCTCGCGTACTTCACGGCCGTCGTGGGAGGTCGCGGGCTACGCCGACACCTCCTGCGGCACACCAACGTGAAGCGCTGCAGAACACGAAGCGCACAGTGCCTCAGCGGCGCAGCAGGGCGTGCAGGTGTTCTTTCTCCCAGGCGATGGCCGCGGGGTAACGAGGAAACGCACGCTCCCGGTCGCGGAAGGCCTTCGGGTGGTGCACGTGCCGCCCCGAGTCTCGAGCGCTGGGGAAAACCTGGTGGAGCATCTCGTGGAAGACGATGTACTCGACGAAGAAGAGCGGCACGTCGGGCCGATCGAGCGCAGGGTGCACCCGAATCTCCCGCGAGCGGTGATCGTACACACCCAGCCGAATCGACTTCCGTCGCCGCTTCGCCGCGTGCCGTCCCCAGCCGATGCGCGCACGAATCGTGTCCTGGAAGTAGAGCGTGTTGAGCCGCGCGAAGATGTCGGCGAGGTCGAAGCACTTGCCCCGCGTGGTGAGCGTGGCGGCGCGGCGCGGCTCGGCCCTGATGCGCCCCTGCTTGTCCGCGATGTAGTCGTCCAGCACCTGCCCGGCCGCTCGTTTGCCACGGCCGGCGTAGTCGGCGATCGCCTGAACGATCTCGGGAGGCGCTTCGAGAAACAGGTGGTGCACCCGCAGCCTCAGCAGGGGCGGCTCCCGGCGGAAGCTGATCATCGTGCTGCGGTTGTCGTGCACCGAGAGCAGCACCTTCACGTCGGCGCCCAGCAATGCCGCCACCTGATGCGCGAGCACCCGCGCCGCGCTCAACGCCTGCTGGCGACTGGGAACCGGTCTGGTCTCGGCCGTCGGCTCTGGGGTCCGGGGCAGCGCAGGCTCAGCCTGTCTCGGCGCTGGCGCCGCAGCGACGTCAGACGTCAATTCGACCGGAGCCTCACGCAACACCGCGGGCCGGGCGGCTGGCGCCCTGAACAAGTCGAGCTGCCGCGGTGGCAGTTGCACGGGTCCGTTCTAGCGATCGGGCGACCGACGCGAAAGCTCCCCCGTCGGGCATCGCTGAAAATGCCAGCGCCCGGTCACCTCTCGCGAGGGCCGGGCGCCGTCACATCACTCGGGAGTCACGCCTTAGAGGGCGCGGCCGAAGATGTTGTACAGGCCGCGCATGATCTCCATGTTGCGCACGGTCTCACGAACCTTCGCTTCCCACTCGGCGGCGGTGAAGCCGTCGACGCGCTGGTTCAGGTTCTTGGCCTGGTCCCACTTGGCCTTCTGAGCGACGGCGCGCGAAACGATGGCCGCACCCGTCGTGGGGTTCGGGTCGCCGATCTTGCGGAGCGCCGCGTAGATGTAGCCGCCGCCGAACGGATCAGCGAACTGCACCGTCTCGTAGCCAGCCGCGGGCTCGAGGGCCTCACCGCTGCCCAGGCGGTACACCTTCGAGAACTCCGCGTACTCGAGGTTGTAGTTCTGGGTGAAGTACGCCATCGAGAACAGCTGCGAGTAGAACCGCGCGCTCCACGTCGACACCGGGTAGACCTTCGACATCGTCATCGGGTTGCCGTTGCCGTCCACCTGCTGAACCGGCGCGACCGGGTAGTTGAACCCGAAGATGTAGTCGTTGGCCTTGATGAACGGCGAGAGCTGAATCGTGGCGGTTCCGTCGGCGTTCTTGCCGAGCATCGGCGCGTAGTAGTCAGCCGTCTCGGTGAAGTAGTTGCCGAACAGGGGCGCGAGCTC
>JAEUJR010000467.1 GCA_016793585.1 Archangium sp. | reverse complement strand
GGCTCCTCCGCTGGTGGCTCCTCCGCTGGTGGCTCGACGGCGGGTGGTGCAGCTGGCGGCGGGTCTGCCGGCGGTCAGGTGGCGAACACGAGCCCCACCATCTCGAACCTCGTGCAGCGCGTCGGCACCAGCCTCATCCTGCAGGGCGCCACCGTCGCAGACACGCCGGCCTTCTTCAGCAGCCTTGCCGACGCCGACGGAGACGAGGTCGCGATGGAGGTCGAGCTCATCGCCAGCGCGGGCACGTTCTCGGGTACGGCGACCAGCACCGGCGCATTCGCAGCGCCCGGGATCAGTGGGGTGATGCCTCCGACGTTGACTGCGGGTGACTACCGCTGGCGGGCGCGCGCGATCGACACCCGCGGCGGCGCGAGCCAGTGGGTCGACTACTCGAGCGGCACGGCCTTCACGATGTTGCCCGCGCAGATCAGCATGTCGATGTCGATCAACGCCGGAGCCGCCTCGACCAGCGATCAGCTGGTGACGGTCACCATCACCGGGCAGGTCTCGAACGGCGGCTCGATCTCGACGATGCGCGTCGACGCTGGCCAGGGCTTCGGCACGCAGCGGGCGTTCATGAACACGTTCACCGTGATGCTGCCCGCCGGTGATGGCCTTCGCCAGATTCGGGTCGAGCTCACCGACAACCTCGGCAACACGAAGATCATCAGCGACTCGATCATCCTCGACCAGAACGGGCCGATCGGCCTGTTCAACGTGAACAACCAGGCCACCCACACCAACGACCCGGTGATCGAGGCCGAGCTCTTCTATTCAGACACCAACGGCCTCACCAACGCGACCATGCGCTACCGCATCAACGGTGGCGCGTTCACCACACCGTCGCCCTACTCGGCCCTGTTCAACATCACGCTGCCCAGCACCGAGGCGCAGTACACGATCGAGCTCATCGTTACCGATGCGACCGGCAACGACTCGGCCTCGTTCAGCCGCAGCATCGTCCTCGACACCACGGCCCCCATCGCCGGCAGCACCAGCCTCTGGGGCGCCCTCACGAGCGACACCACGAACACGCGCACGCCGCTCATCGCGACCAACACGGGCGACCTCGGAGGCCTGAGCCGCTACTGCTATCTCGTCGCGCCCGGCACCACGCCGCCCGCGCAGCCGCCCGCGAACGACCCGTGCTGGCGCGACGTCTCGGGCATCTCGGCGGTGGTTTCGGCGCAGCTCCAGCTGCCGAGCACCGAGGGCCTCTACCGCGCCGCGGTGTTCATCAAGGACCGCGCAGGCAACATCGGCGCCGGCGACCTCGCCATCACCTACGACGCGACCCCGCCGACTGGCACCATCACGCTGCTCTCGAGCACCGCAGGGCATCACCGCGTCAAGCTCCGGTACGCGACCATCACCGCGCCAGCCGACGTCGGGAGCGGCACGATTGGGTACCAGCTCGGCGTGAACACCCAGAACGGCGGAAGCCAGACGCCCTCGTTGTTCATCTGGGGCCCCGTCGTCACCGGCACCTCGGTCGGCACCAACACCTACGAAGACGAGTTCTTGATCGGCAACGGCGAGACCGTCTCGGTGGCGGTCCGCGTGGTCGACCGCGCCGGCAACGGCGGCCCCATGTCGAACGTCGTCGTGAACCAGACGCCACGCTTCACCTTCCAGCCGTTCTTCGCGACGCCGACCAACGCCGAGATGACGCACGTGGTGCGCCACCCGCTCGGCGCGAACGGCAGCCGGTACTTCATCAGCGGCAGAGCGGGAAACACCTACTCGAGCGACGACGATGGAGTGACGTGGTCGCGGCGTGACCCACTCACCGAGGGTGACACGCAGGGCCTCGCCGCGTCGCCGACGGGCATCGTGCTGACGATCAACGCGCCCGTCGCGCCGTCGATCAACCAGTACTTCACCATCTCGGGCGATCAGGGCCGGAACTTTCGGCGGCTGGTGGGCTTCGCCAGCGGCACGTTCCACGACCCGACGTACATCGGGCCCCGCGCGGCCGGCGGGCACACGTTCGGGTATCTGTCGAACACGGGCACGCCCCAGTGGCTCGCGGTGAATGCCCTCAACGAGCTGGTGGGCTTCGGCACCGGCTCGACGCCGTACGACACCGCGACCACCAACGTGAAATTCAAGAAGCTGGCCGGCTGCACCATCGCCAGCGCGCCAGGCGCCGTCGGCATCACCGATCGCGGCGTGTACCGCTCTCAAGACGAAGGCTTCTCGTACGAGGCGGTGCCGCTGCCTTCCACCTGGCCATCGGCGAGCGCGACGCTGGTCGATGTCTCGGGCAATGGCAGCGACGTGCTCGTGCTGGCGCAGAAGTCGGCGGGTGTGCTGGGCGTGCTCCGGTCGGTCGACTGCGGCGCGAGTTGGAACGAGATGACGGGCGTGACCTGGCCAGCGTCGCTCACCGCGGCGGCGATCTCGGCGGGCGGCGGAAGCCAGGGCTGGGTGCTCTCGCGCACGGCCACCCTCGAGAACGTGCTCGTCACGCACCTGTCGTTCACCGGCACCACCCCCGTCGCTTCGTCGAACGAGGTCTCGCAGGCGTCGACGTCGCGCCTCAACGCCATCGCCGGCAACTCGAGCCAGTCGGTCGTCATCGCCGGCGCGCGGGGTGCGATCTTCAGCACGGGCTCCTTCCCTTCATGGGCCTCGCGCCGCGGGCAGCCGTACCAGCCGTTGCGCGCCATCTCGGCGCGGCGCGGCGTCGCCGTTGGCTCGGCGGGCACCGCCACCACCCTCGCGCTCGGTGGAGACTCTGGCTACGTCGCCTTCAGCCCCGACTCGGGAGGCGGTTGGGCACCCGCGCCGCTCGGCAACACGACCGCGGCGGTGACGTCGGTCGCAGCCACCAACCAGACGTTCGCCGGCCTGGGCGCCGTCAACGGTACACAAGAGCTCTGGCTCAACCCGCAGACGGGCTGGCAGTCGCGCGCGCCGACGCCGCTGATCACCGGCGGCTACACGGCCATCACCTGCGAGGGCAGCGTCTGTCTCGCCGCTGGCAGCCAGGGCACCATCTCCATCATCCAGCACACCTCTGGCATGGTTCAGTCGTCTCACGCGGTGGCGCCGGGCGCGGGGCCGACGTGGACCGACATCGATCGCACCACGGTCTCGAGCTCGGCGCGCTACACCGCCGTCGGCGGCAACGGCAGCAACCCCACGACGCAGATCATCTCGCTGCTGGCGGGGCCGGTGAACACCATCACGGGCACCGGCGTGTCGCGCTTCTCGTCGATCTCTCTGCGGCGCGACGGCTCTGGTGACGCGTTGGTGACCGGCGCCAGCGGCTTCTATGCGTTCTCGTTCGACTACGGCGCCACCTTCCCCGTGCAGGGAGATCTCGGCACCCCCAACCTCAACGACTGCGTGCACCTCGCGGGCACCAACGTCTGGGTCGCGGTCGGCGACGGCGGGCACGCGTACCTCATCACCCGTGGCACGAGCAGCGCGACCGTCGAAGAGATTCCCACCAACACCACCGCCGACCTGGTCAGCGTCGACGCGTCCGAGAGCGACTCGAACCTGGTGTGGATGGTGGGCTCGGACGGCACGGCGCTGATGAGCCGGGTCGGGGCGAAACGTCTGTAGCCATCGCGCTGCCTGGAGTCGGCTATGCTGCGCCTCCTTCCATGGTCAAGGTGCTGGTCGTCGATGACGACCCCTTCATCGGTCAGCTCGTTTGCCGGGTGCTCAAGCGCCGCCATCACGCGGCCGAACACTGCGCCACGCTCGAGGCCGCACACCAGGCGCTCGAGCAGCACGGCCCGTTCAGCCACCTGCTCACCGACGCGCGGCTGGCCGACCCGACCGGCGGCGTGCGCCTGGCCAGCGAGGTGCGGCTTCGGTACCCCTCGATGCGGGTGTTGATCATGAGCGGCTCGACCCGCGCCGATGCCAGCGTGCCCGCCGAGTTCATGCTGCTGCCCAAGCCGTTCGAGACCGCGGCCCTGCTCGCCGCGCTGGGCCTCGGCTAGTCGAAGCGGCCTTCGACCCGAAGCTCGGTGACGGATGGGCGGGTGAAGCTCCAGCCCGAGGCGCGGCACACCACGCCCACCGCCACGACGGCCAGCGCGCGGCCCGTCTGGCTGCGGTCGGAGTCACGTCGCGCCATGAAGTCCTGCACCGACTGAGGCTCTGGCAGCGCCCCACCCGTGACGCGGCACGAGAGGGTGAAGCGCTCCTGCGCGACGACGAGGCCGACGTTCACCGCGGTCGCGTCGGAGCGCAGCGCCAGCTCGACGAGGTTGCCCAGCATCAGCTCGACGAGGCGGGGGTCGGCCTGCACGGCGAGCGGCTGGGCCGCGATCTCGAGCGTGACCTTCCGCGCCTTCGCCATCAGCTCATAGCGGTAGGCCAGTCGTTCGACCTGCTCGTGCAACAGCACCTCGGTGCGCTCGACGGGCTCGGGCGTGGTGGCCGCCGCTTCGACGAGGCGCAGGTTCTCGAGCAGCGAGCGCAGCGCCACCACCTCTTCGATGGCGCGGGCCAGGGTGACGCGCTCGTCGTCGTCGTAGCCCTGGTGGTGGGCCAGCTCGCCCATGGTGAGCTGGAGCGACGTCAGCGGCGTGCGCAGGTCGTGCATCAGCGTCGACAACAACCGACGGTCGACGGCGTGCGACCGTCTCGACGACCGCCGGGTGGCCAGAGCGCCCGCCAGAGCCCACAGGCCACCGCCGAGGACGACACCGAGCCCGACCCAGAGGGCGTTCATCTCAACCGTCCGTGTCGAACCGGTAGCCGACGGCCTTCACCGTCTGCAGCGCGGTCGCGCCAGCGCCCAGCTTCTTGCGAATGCGCGCGACGTGCGAGTCGATGGTGCGCCCCAGAATCTCTCCGGTGTTCGACGCCAGCTTGGCGAGGCGGTCGCGGCTGATGGCGGTGCCCGGGTGGGCGACGAGGGCAGCCAGCACCGAGAACTCCGTCGGGGTGAGCTCGACGTCGGCGCCGCCGGCCTTCACGCGTCGGGCGTCGAGGTCGACCTCGCAGTCGGCCCACTTCACCAGGTGGTGCTCGCGCGTCGTCGAGATGCGCAGGTGGGTCTTGATGCGCGCCAGCAGCTCTTCGAACCAGAAGGGCTTGGCGACGAAGTCGTTGGCGCCCAGCTCGAAGCTGCGCAGGCGCTCGGAGAGGGCGGTGCGCGCAGTCAGCACGATGACCGGCACCGAGACCCGCGCGCGCAGGTGCTCCAGCACGTCGAGGCCGTCCTGCTCGGGCAGCGAGAGGTCGAGCAGCACGAGGTCGATGGTGATGGCCTTCAACACCGAGAGCGCCTGGGGGCCCGTGGTCGCGAGCTCGAGCGCGAAGCCGGCCCGTTTGAGGCCCTGCACAAGCCCAGCCGCCACTGCGGTGTCGTCTTCAACGACCAGAATTCGTGGCTGTGGTGCGTCCATCAATCTCGTCCCCCGTCAGCATGCTCGCCGACAAGCTCGCACTAAACACCAACCAATGTGCGTCAACCTGCTCTCAACACACGCGCGGTAGGACTTTTCTCATGATGGTCGACGTGCGCAGGGGCCAGGTGACCCTTCCCATGCACATGGCGCTCGAGGTGGCCTCGAGGTGGTACGAGCTGCTGCTCCCGTGTCTCGACGCCGAGCTCGTCGAGGTCGATGGTGGCCAGGTGCAGGACATCGACACGCCGGCGTTCGAGGCGCTGGCGGCGCTCTTCATCGGGCGCGACCACCGGCGGCTCGTCACGCGCTGGCGCGGGCTGTCACCCACCCTTCGGCAGCGCATCGAGGCGTTGGGGTTGAGCTGCGTGCTGTTGCTCCCTGCAGCCAGCTGATCCACCGGGAGTCGACAACAGGCGAACGTGCTCCGAACTCTGTAGAGTAGCAGTCCCGTGTCAGAGGCACCTCGCACCGACCTGAGCGGCCGGAAGATCGGCGAATACGACATCACCGCGCGCATCGGCGTCGGCGGCATGGGCGAGGTGTACGAAGGCCGCCAGCCGCTCATCGGCAAACGCGTGGCGGTGAAGGTGCTGCTGCCGTCGCTCTCGAACGAAAAAGAGCTGGTCGAGCGCTTCCTCGCCGAGGCGCGCGCGGTGAACGAGATTCGTCACCGCGGCATCGTCGACATCTTCTCGTTCGGCCAATTGCCCGAGGGCTCGCACTACTTCGTGATGGAGTTCCTCGAGGGCCAGGCCTTCGACCGCATTCTGAAGCAGCGCGGGCCCCTGCCGGTGGGTGAAGCGCTCTCGTACGTCGAAGAGGTGCTCGACGCGCTCGAGTCGGCGCACGCCGCCGGCATCGTTCACCGCGACATCAAGCCCTCGAACATCTTCCTGGTGAACACGGGGCGCGGGAAGCCGTACGTGAAGCTGCTCGACTTCGGCATCGCGAAGCTGGGGGCACTCGCCAACGGCAGCGACTCGGCGCCGCAGACGCGCGCGTCGATGATTCTCGGCACGCCCGACTACATCTCGCCCGAGCAGGCGCGCGGCAAGCCCATCAGCGCGGCCACCGACCTCTACGCGCTGGGCGTCGTGCTCTTCGAGATGGTGACGGGCTTCCGGCCGTTTCGCGGTGAGAACTCGCTGCAGACGATGTGGATGCACGTGGAAGATCCACCGCCCGCGCCATCGACGGTGCGCGCCGACATTCCACCGGCGCTCGACGAGCTCATTCTGTGGGCGCTCGAGAAAGACCCTGCCAACCGCCCCGCGAGCGCCGAAGAGATGCGGGCGCACCTCGACGCGGTGCGGGCTTCGCTGCTGCCAGGCTCGGGCACCACGACGCCCGCGCCCATCACCGGCCGCAGCCCCGCAGTTGCGACGCCCTCGGGTCGTCAACGGCCGCTCGCCGGAACCCCGCCGCCGCGCAGCGGCCAGCAGAAACCGCTCACGGGCCGAACCCGCGCCACGCGCCCGCCGACGCCGCCTCCCGTGCCTTCGGGCCAGGAGACGCGCATGTCTCCGCTCACCAACGACTCGCTGCCCGGCCTCTCGAACCAGACCCGCGTCGACCAGCCGATGCCGTCGCACCTGGTGAAGACCGACCCCGAGCGTGAAGCGGCGTCGCGGGTGCCCCAGGTCGGCAGCACCGAGTCGAACCTCGACCAGGTGCCAGAGGAGCCCGTCGAAGCCCCCAGGAGCAAGCTGCCGCTCGTCATCGGCCTGGTGTCGCTGGTGCTCATCGGCGTCGGCGGTTTCGTGTTGTTCGCTCCGGGGTCCACCAGCCCGACGACCCGCCCGCCCGAGCCCATCGAGCTCAAGCCGGCCGAGCCCGTCGTCGTGCCCGTCAAACCCGTCGAGCCCGTGAAGGCCGTGGTCGAGCCGGAGAAGCCGCCCGAGCCCGTGAAGGCCGTCGAGCCCGTGAAGGCCGTCGAGCCCGTGAAGGCCGTCGAGCCCGTGAAGCCGCCCGAGCCCGTGAAGCCGCCCGAGCCCGTGAAGCCGCCCGAGCCCGTCGAGCCGGTGAAGTCGCCCGAGAAGAAGCCCGACGTGGTGAAGCCGATGGCGAAGGGCATCACGCAACAGCAGCTCGAGGCCCGGCTCGCGCGCGTCGAAGCGAAGCTGCAGAAGCGCGAAGCCGACATGGGCGACCAGGACCGCATGCTGCGCAACTTCCTCAAGGCGGCGAAGGCCTCGGTGTCGAGCGCGACGGACGAGGCCTCTCGCAAAGAGGCGTGGAAGCAGCTCGGCGAAATCGAAGACCAGCTGCGCTGAACGACGCCTTGACACCTGTGGGGCCGCGCGATGGAAGGCCGGCATGAAGCTCGCGACCAGACGGAACGGAACTCGCGACGGCGCTCTCGTCGTCGTCAAAGGCGACCTCTCGGTGTGGACCGACGCGACGGCCATCGCGCCCACGCTGCAGGCCGCGCTCGATGACTGGAGCCACGCCGAACCGAAGCTCAAGGCGCTGGCTGCCCAGCTCGAAGCGGGCTCGGTCGCGACGACGAAGTACGACGCCGCCGCGCTGCACAGCCCCCTGCCCCGCGCGTTCGAGTGGGTCGACGGCAGCGCGTACCTGAACCACGTGCGCCTGGTGCGCAAGGCCCGCAAGGCCGACCCGCCGCCGACGCTCGAGACCGACCCGCTCGTCTACCAGGGCGGCAGCAGCCACCTGCTCGGGCCCACCGACGACATCGTGATTCGCGACGAGGCCTGGGGCTGTGACTTCGAGTCAGAGGTGGCGGTGGTGCTGGGCGACGTGCCGATGGGCCTCGAGGCCGCCAACGCCGCGCCGTACGTGCGGCTCGTCATGCTGGTGAACGACGTCAGCCTGCGAAACCTCATTCCCGACGAGCTGGCGAAGGGCTTCGGCTTCTTCCAGGGCAAACCGGCGACGGCCTTCTCTCCCGTGGCCTGCACGCCAGACGAGCTGGGTGATTCGTGGCAGGGAGGTCGTGTGCACCTCACCCTGAAGACGTGGCTCAACGGCAAGCAGGTGGGCGACACGCACGCCGGCCCCGAGATGCACTTCAGCTTCTTTCAGCTGATGCAGCACCTCGCGAAGACGCGTCAGTATTCCGCCGGTACCATTCTCGGTTCGGGCACCGTGTCGAACGAAGACCGCGCCCGCGGCATCTCGTGTCTGGCCGAGCAGCGCATGATCGAGACCATCGACACCGGCAGCCCGAAGACGCCGTTCCTCAAACATGGGGACCACGTCGAGATCGAGATGTTCGACCTGCATGGGAGGAGCCTGTTCGGTCGCATCGACCAGCGCGTGAAGAAGGTGTGAGCTGGCACGACCTTCGCTAGCTGATGGTGGTTTCGGAGTGTCGGGTTCATGAGCCTCAACCTCTCGGTGGTTCGCCAGGAGGCGGCGCTGGCGCCGACGACCTTCGGTGCCTACGCGGTCGAGACCCTGCTCGGAGAGGGCACGATGGGCTGCGTGTACCGCGCCCGTCACCAGACGCTCGGCCGTAAGGTGGCCATCAAGAGCCTGCACGCGACGCTGCTGAACAACGCCTCGTTGGTGCGCCGGTTCCTGCAAGAGGCGCGGCTCGTCAACACCATCAACCACCCGCACATCGTCGAGGTGCACGACTTCGTCGAAGCGCCCGGTCAGGTGTACGCGGTGATGGAGCTGCTCGAAGGCGAGACGCTCTCGCACCGCCTCGAGACGAAGCCGCTGAGCCTCGACGAGGTGCTGCGGCTGAGCACCCAGCTCGCCGAAGCGCTCGAGGCGGCGCACGCGCTGTCGGTGGTGCACCGCGATCTCAAACCCGACAACGTCTTCATCACCCAACGCGACGGGCGTGACTGGGTGAAGGTGCTCGACTTCGGCATCGCCAAGCTGCTCAGCAACGACGGGCCGCGGGTCGCCGAGACGCAGAACGGCGACGTGTTGGGCACGCCCCGCTACATGGCGCCCGAGCAGGCCGCCGGGCTCGAGTGTGACGCCCGCACCGACGTCTACGCGTTCGGCACGGTGCTCTTCGAGCTGCTCGCGGCGAAGCCTCCGTTCGAGTCGACCGTGTACGGCCAGCTCGCGGCCGACATCATCACCCGGCCGCCGCCGCCAGTGCCCACCATCACCCGAACCGGCGACGCGGTGCCCGAGGCGTTGCGCAAGCTGGTGACGGCGTGCCTCGCGAAGAACGCCGACCACAGGCCCCAGACGATGACCGAGGTGCTGCGGCGCCTTCGCCACCTCGACGAAGACCTCGGCGACTTCGCGCCCGTCGTCAGCACCCGCCCACGGTGGATGCTGCCGGTCGCGTTGCTCACCTCGCTCGCGCTCGTCGCGGGTGTCGGGGCGGCGGTACTGGGAGGAGGCACGAAGCCGGCCCCCACCCCGCCTGCACCCGCGCTGCCCACATCGGCGCCCGCTCCCGCCGTGACGCCCGTCGAACCCGCCGTCGCCCTGCCGCCGAAGACCATCTCGCTGGGCATCGACTCCGTGCCACAGGGGGCCACCGTCACCGAGGGGGGCACGAAGCTGGGCGTCACGCCGCTGGTCCTGGAGCGGCCCGCACATCATGGGACCGTGAAGGTGACGCTCGAGCTCAAGGGCCATGAGACACTCACCCGGGAGTTCGCCACCACCGAGAACCTGAGGGTCGAGCTGCCGCTCAAACGCGCGGCCGTCGCGCCCGTGAAGAAGCAGACGAGGGCCGTCACCGATGGCGTCATGGAAGCGTACTAGTCGACTGCTGCTCTCGGTCGCGCTCGTCGTGCTCCCCTGCTCCACGTGGGCCGAGCCCGTCGACGCGCAGGCCAAACGCATCGCGCTCGAGGGCAAGAAGGCCTTCGACACCGGCGACTTCGCGACGGCCATCGCCCGCTACGAGACGGCGTACAGGCTCAAGCCCGCGCCGAACCTGCTCTTCAACCTCGGCCAGTGCCACCGCAAGTCGGGCGCGCTCGACGAGGCGCTCTCGTACTTCCGTCGCTTCCTCGAGACGAACCCGCCCCAGGCGCAGGCCGAGGCGACGCAGCAGGTCATCGGCGAGGTCGAAGCGCAGCGCGCAGCGCAGCGTGAAGCAGCCGAGGCGAAGGCGAAGGCCGACGAGCAGGCGAGGCTCGACGAGATGCGGGTGGCCGCGGCGCGCGCCGAAGCCGATGCGGCTGCACGAAAGCTACAACTCGAGCTCACCCGCCGGGAGGAGCTGCCGCCGCCGCCGCCGCCCGTCACCACGCGCTGGTGGTTCTGGACGGGAGTGGCCGTGGTGGTGGCGGCCGGCGTGACGACCGCTGCCGTCGTCGCCACCTCTCCGCGGCCCGTCACCACGACGTTCCCCGACATCAACGCGCGATGAAACGACTGCTCCTGCTCACCCTCGCGCTCACCGCCTGCCGCGACCCGGCGACGCTCGTGGGCACGGCTGTGCTGGTGTCGGTCGACTCGGCCGAGGTGAGGGTCGATCAGCTGCGCTACGAGGCGACGGTCGATGGTGGGCTCGTCTTCGACCCGGTGCTCCGCCCAGCCCAGCCCGGCGGCCCGGTGCTCGGCCCGACGACGACCGTTCGCATTCTGTTGAACGACGCGCTCGCCGGGCAGCAACTCGAGGTCGACGTGTTCGGGCTGGAGAGCGGCGCCGACGTGGCGGTGGGGCACGGGCACGTACAGATCGAGCGCGGCTTCGAGCGACTGCTCGCCGTCACCCTTGGGGCGTCGCAGTGTGAGGGCTGTGTCACTGCGCAAGGCCGATGCCAGACGGTTCGGTCGGTTGGCGCCTGCGGTGCCAGCGGCGGTGTTTGCGTGAGCTGCGACCCGCTCCTCGCCGACGCGTGCGTGAACGGCGCCTGCGCGTGTGGAAGCGCACCGGCGTGCAGTCAGGCCCTCGGCGCCGACCGCTGCGAAGGCGGCCAATGCAGGTGCGGGAGCAGCCCGGCGTGCGGTGCGGGCCAGGAGTGTCTCGCGCAGACGTGTCAGTGCACCCCCGCCTCGTGCCCGGGAGGGTGTTGCCTGGGCAACCAGTGCGTGACGACGCAGTCACCGACGACATGCGGCATGGGCGGAAGGGCGTGCGCCGACTGCGGCGCGACGGCCTGCAACGGCGGCCAGTGCGTGTCGTCGTCGTGCAACGCGACGAATTGTCCCACCGGGTGCTGCATCGGCGCGACGTGTGTCACGACCCCGACCGACTTCGCGTGCGGTCGCAGCGGCGCGGCGTGCGAGTCGTGCGGCGCAGGCACGTGTGACGGAGGCGTCTGCAGCGGTGGGTGCAGCGCGGCGACGTGCCCGAACGGTTGTTGCCTCGGCGGCGTCTGCCAGGCGGGGACGAGTCAGACGGCGTGTGGGTCGGGCGGCGCCACCTGCTCGGCGTGCACCACCTCGTGCAGCAACAAGCAGTGCGTGAACCCGTGTGGCCCCTCGAATTGTGCGGGCTGCTGCTCGTCGGGCGTGTGCCGCACGGGGACGTCAAGCACGGCGTGCGGCGTCGCGGGCGGCAGCTGTATCTCGTGCGGCGCGGGGTCGACGTGTTCGGCCGACGGCGGCGTGTGCGTCGCGACGTCGAGCTGCAACGCCTCGACGTGTGCGAACGGCTGCTGCGATGGCACGACCTGTCGTTCGTCGAGCGCGACGACGTGCGGCACGGCTGGCCGCTCGTGCACCTCGTGCGTCACCACGCGCTCGAACACCTGTGACCCGAGCGGCCAATGCGGCTGCGGCTCTGGAAACGTGTGCGAGAGCGGCCAGCGCTGCGTCGGCGGCGCGTGTGTCTGCGACCCCGCGACGTGCGCAGGCTGCTGCGACGGCACCACCTGTCGCTCGGGCACACAGAAGTCGAAGTGCGGCACCGACGGAGGCGTCTGCACCTCATGCAACAACGCGTGCGTGCAGGGCGTCTGCCGCTGAACTCACCGCGAGGTCGCGACGAACGTGGCCGCGCGGCCCTGCATGTCGGCCGCCGAGAGCAGCGTCAGGTGCACCGAGCCCAGCGTGATGGCGCTGCCAGACTTCAGCGGGTGCACGTCTTTCGCGCGTTCGCCGTCGACGAACATAGGCGCGTGCGGGCCCACCAGCACCCACTGCCCCGAATCGTGCCGCAGCGCGAACTGCTCCCGTGACGCGGTGAGGTCGTTGATGACGAGATCGTTCGTCGTCGCGCGGCCCACCCTGATGAGGCCCTGCGCCGGCACCTTGAGCTGAAAGCAGATGGCGTCGGTGCCGCTGGGGCGCTGCTGCTCCTTCGCGGGTTGCTGCGTCGCCTCGAGGTTGCTCTCGAGCACCGAGTGCGCCGGCCGCCAGGGCCCGGGCTCCCAGACGAGCCAGTCGAGCGGGTACCGGGTGACGAAGCCCTCCTTCAGCAACAACTGCTGCCGATGGAGGATGGACAACATGTACGCCGGAACACCCATTCATCGGGCACTGTAGCTTGACTTGCCGCGCCCACGGGACGAGGAACGGCTCCTCCCCGCGAGGTCCTTCGACATGAAGCTCTTCAATTACTGGCGCTCGAGCTCGAGCTATCGCGTGCGGCTCGCGCTGCACTTCAAGGGCGTGCCGTTCGAGTACGTGCCCGTCTCGCTCATCACCGGAGAGCAGCACGCCATCGGCCATCGAATGAAGAGCCCTGCGGGCTACGTGCCCGTGCTCGAGGTCGACGAGGGCGGCGCGGTCGCCCACATCTCTCAGTCGGTCGCCATCTTCGAGTACCTCGAGGAGCGCTACCCCGAGAAGCCGCTGTTGCCGAAGTCGCTCGTCGCGCGCGGGCAGGTGCGGGCGCTGGCCGAGCTGGTGAACTCGGGCATTCAGCCGTTTCACAACCTGTCGACGCTGAACCACCTCAAGAGCCTGGGCGTCGACGAGAAGAAGTGGGCGGCGCACTTCATCGACGCTGGCCTGGCCGCGCTCGAGAAGCAGGCGTCAGCGACGGCGGGCTCGTTTCTCTTCGGCGACACGTTCAGCTGGGCCGACTGCTGCCTGTTGCCGCAGCTCTTCGGCGCGCGCCGGTTCGGCGGCAACGTCGACGCCTTCCCGCTGCTGACCCGCATCGAGACGAAGTGTCTCGAGCAGCCGTTCGTCAAAGCCGCGCGCCCCGACGCGCAGCCCGACGCGCAGGTTTGAATCACCACCCTGGAGCCCCCGCATGGAATCGTTGGACATCATCAAGGTCGAGAGCGTGCACTGGTACGTGAAGGACATCGCCCGCACGCGCCGTTTCTATTCAGAGCTGAGGGACTTCGCCGAGCTCGGCGAGTCGTCACCCGAGCTGACGAAGCGCGGCCGCCAGCACTCGGTCGTCTTCAACGCGAACGACGTGACGCTCATCTGCTCGGCGCCAGTCGGTGAAGGCGGTCGCGCGTGGCGCTGGCTGCAGAAGCACCCCGAAGGCGTCGGCACGGTGAACTTCCTCGTGCGCGACGTCGAGAAGGTGTGGAAGCTGATGGAGGAGCGCGGCGGCACCATCATCGACGACGGGCTGCAGCGCTTCACCGACGACAAGGGCGGCACGCTGGCCTTCTTCAGCATCACCACACCGTTCGGCAACACGACGTTCCGCTTCATTCAGCGCGACGGCTACGAGGCCCTCTACCCGGGCTTCGTGAAGCACGCGGCGCCGAAGGGCGGGAAGAACCGCTTCGGCTTCGGGAAGATCGACCACATCACCTCGAACTTCCGCACGCTCAAGCCGATGGTGCTGTGGATGAAGCACGTCATGGGCTTCGAGGAGTTCTGGAACATTCAGTTCCACACCGAAGAGGAGATCAGCAAGGGCGACCAGCACGGCACGGGCCTCAAATCGACCGTGATGTGGGACCCGAAGAGCACCGTGAAGTTCGCGAACAACGAGCCGTCACGGCCGCGCTTCAAGCAGTCGCAGATCAACGTGTTCGTCGAAGATCAGCGCGGCGAGGGCATTCAGCACCTGGCGCTGCTCGTGCGAGACATCGTGCCGGCGGTGCGGGCCATGCGCGCGACCGAGGGCCTCGACTTCCTCGGTACGCCGGGCAGCTACTACGACTACCTGCCGGAGCGCCTCGACAAGGGCGGCATCAAGCGCATCGACGAGAGCCTGCAGGACCTGCGAGACCTGCAGATCCTCATCGATGGCCACAAAGAGCATCAGTACATGCTGCAGATCTTCATGAAGGAGAAGGCGCACCTGTACCACGACCGCGATGGTGGCCCGTTCTTCTACGAGATCATCGAGCGCAAGGGCGACAAGGGCTTCGGCGGCGGCAACTTCAAGGCGCTCTTCGAGAGCATCGAGCGCGC
>JAEUJR010000048.1 GCA_016793585.1 Archangium sp. | reverse complement strand
CTTCGTCGTCGCGTCCTTCGTCGTCGCGTCCTTCGTCGTCGCGTCCTTCGTCGCGCTCGGAGGCAGCCGCACGACGATGTCCCGCAACGCCCGATCGATGATCAGCGCCGCTGCCACCCCCGCCTCCTGACATGACGCCGTGGGCAGCACGCGCTCGATGACCGACGCTCCGCCTGCATCACGCACCACCAGCCGATGGGCAGCGCCTTCGGGAATCAGCCGCACCACGAGCGTTGCGTCGCGCTCGACGAACTGCACCGGAGCGCGCCGAAGCTCTCTCGTGAGCACCTCTCTCGGCGCGCATGCCGCCGACCCATCGACCGCGATCGTCGTCGGAGCCGCCGCAAGCATGGCCACCACGATCCAGCTCACGATGTTGCTTCCCCGGTCACGCGGCCGCGTACCGAATCACACCTCTCGTGCCGCCGTCAGTTCCCGAAGCGCGGCTCGGCGACGAGAAACCCGGCGTGCACGGGTGCGAAGAACGACGGCGCCGTGGAGCTCGCCTCGACGTACAGCGAGCGGCCACCCAGGGTGCTCACGTCGAAGCTCACCTCTTTCCACGCGCTGCAGAAGGTGAACGTGTCGATGCTGCAGGCGACCGAGGGCTCGACCTCGGCGAGCACGTTCCCCGCGCCCGGAACCGTCGAGACCGTCACGCGCGCTGGTGTGCCCGCCAGCATCGGCCCCTCCGTCGAGGCGAGCGCCTGCACCCAGAGCGTCAACCGTCGGGCCCCGGCAGGCACCACCTCGCGTCGCCACGTCGTCGCGCCGTTCGCCACCTGCACCAGTGGATCAGCCACGGGCGCCCCACTCCCCACGAGCGTCTTCACCGTTCCCCGCGGTTCGAACGACGTGAACTGCCACCCACCGACCACTTCCTCGACCTTCACCTGGGGCTCCGAGGGAACCACCATCGCGACGTCGCCGTGCGTGACCGCTCCACCGAGGGTCAGCCGCGCGCCTGGCACCATCAGCTCCGTGGCCCGAATGCGAAACAGGTTCGTGAACGGGCGAGACCCGGTCTGCATCGCGAAGGTGATGGGCACGCCGTTCTGCAGCACCTTCAGCTGCGAGAGGTCGGCGACGGCCAGCGGCTGCTCCGCGCGAACGTCGAGCTCGTCGAATGGCCGCAGCGCACCACTGGGCCGCACCGAGCGCAGCTGCAGCTTCGAACCACCCGTCTCTTTCGCCAGCGCGAACGTGCCCGTGAACGTGGTCTGATCGATCACGTCTCCGGCCGAGGTCATCACCGTGCCCGAGACGTTCACCGCTTCGCCCCCAATCTTCGCCACCGCCTGATCGATGGTGATGGTGACGCCGGGCTGCGAGAGCCGAAGGTGCTCGAGCGAGGTCGCGCCCAGAGCCATCGGCCTCACCGTTACCTCATCGGGCATCGCGTCGAAGCGCCGGAGCGTCGTGATGGCCGTCTGCTGCATCGTCACCGGCGCTGATCCGACGATCGTGAGCTCGACCCGCGTCGGAATCTCGACGTTGAGCGCACTCTTCTTCTGCGGGCTCAGCGTGAGCGTTCCACGCAAGTGCAGCGGCCCTTCCTCGAAAGTCTGAGGGTCGACCAACTCGCCCCGCCCGCAACCCATTGCCACAACGAAGGAAATCAGAAGAACCAGGCGCATGCTCACGGGCTCAGCAAACCACACGCCGCAACTTGCCTACATGCGCCGACAGCAACACCAATTACAGATCAAAAGGTGCGCCCCTGGCTGCGTGGCTGCGACAACAGCGCATGAGCACTCTCTCGGTGGGTTCGCGTGGTGATTCGGTTCGTCGGCTGCAGGACACGCTTCGTCAGGCCGGTTTCAACCCGGGCGCGACCGACGGTTCGTTCGGTCCGAAGACGAAGGCGGCGGTCGAGAAGTACCAGCAGGCGCGTCGGCTCGACGTCGATGGCGTGGTTGGCACCAAGACGATGCAGGCGCTTCGCCGCGACGGCTTCGATCGTCGCACGACGAACCCGGTCGACATCAACGGCGGCAACCGCAGCGCGACCAACGGCACCGCGCGCATCGACTCGCCCCGCAACACGCGCGGCATGGTGACGGGCTCGGTGACGGTGAACGGCCACACGTACCAGTTCCGCTCGGGCAACAGCCGCAGCTTCTCGACGCCGCAGGGGGAGTTCCGCGTGCGCGCGCACATGAACAGCCGCTCCGACGCGGGCTTCACGCGTGACGGCGTCGGGTTCAGCTTCGTGATGGAGGACCCGCGTCGTCCGGGCTCCGACCGCTTCTACGACTCTCGCGCTGGCCGCGATCGTCAGTACCTTCGCATTCACCCCGACGGCGCTGGCCCGGGCACCGCTGGCTGCCTCGGCATCGTCGGAGACGCCGCCACGTTGCGCCAGTTTCGCGCCGACATGAACGCCGAGCTCGCCCGCAACGGTGGCTCGTACACGCTGCGCGTTCAGTAACCGACGCCTTCATTTCGCCGAGTCGAGGGTGGGGGCTGGCGCCTTCCACCCTCCTCGTGCTTGAGGACTCACATCATGGTCGCCCGCCTCTCCCGCAACGAGTTCACCCAGTCGCTGAAGGACAAGAAGATCGACGTCGCCGACGCGGGCCGAGACCCGAAGCTCGCTGGCGTCGACGTGGCGAAGGCCGACCTCAACCGCGACGGAAAGATCGCCGGCGCCGATGAAGCGGCCGCGCTCTTCAAGGCCGTCGACGCGTTCGACCGCAACGGAGACGCGGGCTCCATCAACCTGACCTCCGACACCGGCGCTGCGACGAAGGCGGCGACCGTCGCTGCGGCGCTCCAGGCGCGTGCGGTGTTCGACGTCGCCGATCCGGGCCCGGTTGCTCCGAAAGACGCCGCGCTGAAGAACGCGTTCGCCGCCACCGGCAGTGTTCCGCTCGCTCGCGGGCAGAACGGCGATCGCGCCGTCGCCGTGCAGTACGCGCTCGCGCGCCTCGGCGTGAACGTCGGCACCGTCGACGGCAAGTTCGGGCCCGGCACCGAGCGCGCCGTGAAGGCCTTCCAGACCGGCGCCGGCCTGCCCGCGACCGGCATCGTCGACGCAGCGACCCTCAAGGCGCTCGACGCGAAGCTCGCGGCCACCGATCTGCGCACGCCCGCCGAGAAGAGCGGCAACCCGCTCCAGTACCTCACCACCGCCGCCATCAACGGCCCGCGCCTGCCGGCCATCACCGACCGCTCGAAGCCCATCGACTGGAACCACCCCGAGATCCAGAAGGCGTACGGCAGCTTCGTCGCCTCGTACTGGGAGCAGCTCAAGGGCAACCGCCTCGAGTGCGACTGCAAGACGCTCTCACTCTTCATGATGGATGGCTTCCGCGCGAAGGTGAAAGCCGACCTCGGCGTGCAGCTGCCCGCGCCGAAGGGCCTGCCCGCGAAAGACTGGGTGGCTTCGACGGCGGCGAACCCGCAGGGCTTCTTCAGTCGCTTCGAGACGCTCGCGAAGGTTCGCCCCGGCTACGAGAACGCGCAGGCGATTCAGCGGCTCGACCCGAAGGCGTCGATGCTCGCCGGCGTGAACGTGCGCTACCCGGGCGTCGACGCGAACATGGCCTCGCGCGCGGTGAAGGTGACGGCTCCCTGGAGCGCCGCCCGAGACAACGCCGGCGACCAGACGCGCCCTGAAGTGCCGGTGAACCAGATGACTGCGGGTGACGTCATCTTCATCGACCACACCGGCGACGGCCGCGTCGACCACATGGCGAACGTGATTCGGGTCGAGCGCGACGCTGCAGGGCAGGTGACCTCGATGGTGCTCGCGACGGGCAGCTTCGACGACATGAAAGACGCCGATGGCTCGACGGCTCCGAACTCGCTCGGCGAGGTGAACAACTACGCCGAAGAGGTGACGGTGACGTTCGACGCGACGGGCAAGGTGACCAGCTCGAACGTGACGTGGAGCTCGGAGCCCTCGTGGCTCACCGAGTCGCGTTACTCGGCGCGCACGCTGCTGATGGAGATGCGGCCGGGCGGCACGATCTCGGTCGGTCGCTGGGCCCAGCCGGCCTGACGCAGGCGTCGCATCAGACTCCAGGCTCGCGCCTCGGTTGGAGATGCGCGCTCGGGCGTTGATGGATCGCCGCGGCCGCCACGAAAGAAGGCGCTCCTTCGTGGCCTTCCACAGCAAGTTCGCGTGGAGGTCGTGACGCCCATGTCGACGAACTTCGTTGGAGCGGCGCGCACTGCGGTCTACGAGCGCACGCATGAAGAAGCTCCTCCTCCTTGCGGCTGCGGTCTCGGTTGGTTCCTCGTGCGCGGTGACGTCGAGCGCGCGCAATCACCTCGACTCGGCAGCGGCGATGCGGCCCGAGGCGCACTCCATGTGGGCGCGCCCGCAGGAGGTCACGTACCAGATCGGCGACAAGCTCGAAGGCGAGGCCTCGCGTCAGTGCGTGCTCTTCATCTTCTGCTGGGGTGACGAAGGCGGCGCGGGCGGTCTCTCGAGCTTCATCGGTAGCATCAACGGAGATCTCTTCGGCCTGCGCCTCGATCAGGTGATCGCGGGCCTCGGCGCGGCGTACGCGGATCCCCTCGTGCGCGCGGCTTCGGCGCACGCGGTCGCGGGCTCGCAGTCAGACGGCCTGTACCTGCTCTCGCAGGAAGCGACCGAGTTGAACTTCGTCGTCTTCTCGCGGCGGGCGGTGCGGGTGACGGGCCGCGCCGTCACCTTCCGCGTCATCGGAGAGGTCTCGGCCGAGCGCGCCGACAAAGAGCGTTTCCCCCAGCAGTGGATTCTGCCCACTGGGAACGTGCACGTCGCGCCGGGTGACGTGCGCATGCCGATGCCGTGATGATCAGGGAAACCGCTCGCCGCTGATCAGGAACGCGATCATTCGGGCCATTCCGAAGCCGAAGAACGCGACGAGCAGCACGCGCACGATTCTCGAGGGCCACGGCTCCCACCTCGCGATGAGCGCGTCGAACCTGTTCATCGAAGGCGCCGGCACCACGATGCTGAGCGCGAGCAGGACGAGCGCCGGCCACAGCACCACGACCCACGGGTTCGCGCCGAGCGCTTCGGCGAACTGACCGTGCGAGACGTACATCAGCCCGCGCGTCACGCCGCAGCCGGGGCAGGGCAGGCCCGTCGCCCGATGCACGGGGCACAGGTCAGGGCCGAGCGGGCCCGCCGGCAACACGATGGAGCCGATCAACACCACCAGCGCGACGACACGCATCGCCGGCTGCAGCAGCGGCTGCACCACGATTCGCCACGTGATGGTGCGATCGAGCACGTTCATCACTTTGAAGGTCTGACTTTCGGGCTCTTCGGGTACCGTCCCGGCGCCGCAATCAACGCAGGCCTATCGGGAGGGAAGACCATGGAAGAAAGTGGTGGAGGAAGCGCTGCAGGCGCCATCGTCGGGTTGCTGATGCTCGTCGTCGAGCTCGCCATCTTTGCCGTCATCATCGCGGGTATGTGGAAGCTGTTCGTGAAGGCTGGCCAGCCGGGTTGGGCCGCCATCGTTCCCATCTACAACACCTACGTCATGACCCAGATCGTCGGTCGCCCGATTCTCTGGTTCATTCTCACGTTCGTGCCGTGCGTGAACTTCGTCGCGATGATTCTCATCATGATCGATCTCGCGAAGTCGTTCGGGAAGAGCACCGGCTATGCCATCGGCATGGTGTTTCTGCCGTTCATCTTCATTCCCATGCTCGGCTTCGGCGACGCGCAGTACTCGGGCCCGTCGTTCAAGGGCTGAGCTTTCAGTCTTTCGAAAGAGAAAGGCCCCGGCACTGAAATGGTGTCGGGGCCTTCGTTCTTCAAGCAGCCGTGAGGCTGATTACATGCGGGCCATCGCCTGGCCGGCGATGTTCAGCACGATGTTGCCGAGGATCGCGCCCGTCCACAG
>JAEUJR010000331.1 GCA_016793585.1 Archangium sp. | reverse complement strand
GCACGGTGAGCGCGACGGCAAAGAAGGTTCTCGTGGTCGACGATTCGGTCTTCATGCGAGACATCATCAAGGACATCTTCGCGGCCGGTGGCTTCACGGTCGTCGGAGAGGCTGGCAACGGGGTCGAGGCCGTCGAGAAGTACAAGGAGCTCAAGCCCGACCTCGTGACGATGGACCTGGTGATGCCGTACCGGAACGGCATCGACGCGACTCGCGAGATCCTGCGCACGGACACCAAGGCGCTCGTCGTCATGTGCAGCGCGCTGGGGCAGGAGACGATGGTGATGGAAGCCATCGAAGCCGGCGCGGTCGACTTCATCGTCAAGCCGCCGCGCGCGGAAGATGTGCTGGCCGTCGTGAAGAAGGTTCTCGGCGAAGCCTGACGTGGTGAGCCTCGCGCGACGCGTGAGACGAAGCCCCAAGCGAGCCTGATGAGCGGCGGCTCCGTCACAGACGACGCAGCCTGGCCGCGGCGAATGTGGCTCGCGACGGCGGAGTCGAACTGGGAACGCGTGAGACGAAGCCCCAAGCGAGCCTGATGAGCGGCAGCTCCGTCACAGACGACGCTGTCTGGCCGCGGCGAATGTGGCTCGCGACGGCGGAGTCGAACTGGGAGACATGTCTCTGTTCTCCCCTTGCGGCGAGGCCCCTGGACCAGCACGCTGTGAGGCTCCGTGGCTGGTCCTTCGTGGGACACCTCTCGTTACCTCGCGCTCTTCGCCGGTGAAGCGGCCGAGCACCTCGACGGCCTCGGGAAAGACGTCGTGTCTCTCGAGAAGGGCGCCACGCCTGCGCTCGTCGACTCGATGTTCCGACACGCGCACTCGGTGAAGGGCATGGCGTCGTCGATGGCCTTCGAGGCCACGGCAAAGCTCGCGCATCGGCTCGAAGACCTGCTCGACACCCTGCGCGCCGACGTGGCGCGCGTCGACCCGTCGGTGGCCGATCTCATTCTGCAGACGGTCGATGCCCTCGGCGCGCACGTGAAGGCCGCGGCGGCGAACGAAGGCCTGCCCGACTCCTCGGCGCTGGTGACGAAGCTGGCCGAGCTCAACGCCTCGCTCACGGGCAAGCCGGTGCCTGCGCCGAGCGCGCCGCCGCCGCCGCCCGCGTTCGTGAGTGAGCCGTCGCCACCACCGGTGAAGTCGAGCGCGTCGTCGCCCGCCGTGGCCGACCCAGCCGCGCCGCCGCGCTTCTCGCTCAAGCTGAAGATCAACCCCGGCTCGAACCAGCCAGGCGTGCGCGGCTTCCTCGCGTACAAACGGCTCGGCACGCTCGGCAACGTCTTCGACCTGAAGCCGCCGCTCGACGACATCAAGGCCGGGCGCGTGCCGCAGGGCACCATCACGCTCGAGCTCGAGACCGACCAGACCGAAGACGCCATCACGCGCACGATGCGCACGGTGGCCGACATCGAGCTCGAGTCCATCGCGCTGGTGGTGAAGGCGCCGCCCGCGCCGCCGCCCTCGACCGAGGCCGACCCCAACCGCGTCGTCGGCCAGGAGCCCGCGCGCACGATTCGGGTTCGCACCGAAGTGATGGATCAGTTCCTCGACCAGGCCGGTGAGCTGCTGCTGGCCACCGCGCGCGTCCGGGAGCTGTCGCGCGGCATGCCCGAGGTGCTGCGGCCGCCGCTCGACGAAGCGGTCGATCGCCTCCACCTGCTGGTGAAGGGGCTGCACGACAAGGTGATGGCGGCGCGCATGACGCCGATCGCCGTCATCACCGATCGCCTGCCCCGGGCGGCCCGTGACATCGCCCGCCGTCGTGGCCGCGAGGTCGACCTCGTCATCACCGGTGAAGACATCGAGCTCGATCGCGCCATCGTCGACGAGCTGGCCGACCCGGTGCTGCACCTGCTGCGCAACGCCATCGACCACGGCGTCGAGACGCCCGACGAGCGCAAGGCCGCGGGAAAGGCGCCGAAGGGCAAGGTGACGCTGACGGTGACGCGGCAGCGTGACCGTGTGGTGCTCGAGCTCAGCGACGATGGCCGCGGCATCGACGTCGAGCGGCTCAAGGTGCTGGTCGTGGAGCGCGGCCTGATGACGCCCGACCAGACGCGGCTGCTCTCGGAGCGCGACGGCCTCATGCTCGTCTGTCTGCCCGGCCTCTCGACGGCGACCGACGTCACCGACATCTCGGGCCGCGGCGTCGGAATGGACGCGGTGAAGCGCGCCCTCGAGCAGGTCGGCGGCACGCTCGACATCGAGACGAAGGCTGGCCGCGGCACCACCTTCAGGCTCTCGCTGCCGTTGACGGTCGCGATGGTGAACCTGCTGCTCGTCGGGGTGGGGCAGGAGGTCTACGGCCTGCCCATCGGAAAAGTGAGCGGGGTCGTCGAGACCGCGCGCGAACGCCTCTCGATGAGTCAGAATGCGCCCGTGCTCCAGTTTGGCCAGAGCGTGTTGCCCGTGCACGAGCTGTCGTCGCTGCTCGAGGTGCCTGCCGACGACGTGCGCCGCGTGCAGTCTCCGTTCGTGGTGGTCGACGCAGACAACGGCCGGCTCGCGCTCGCGGTCGACCGGCTGCTGGGCCAGGAGGAAGTGGTGCTCAAGGCGCTCTCGCGGCCGCTCGATCTCGTGCCCGGCCTCGCCGGCGTGACGATTCTCGGGAACGGGCAGCCGGTGTTCATTCTCGACGTCGCGAGGCTGGTGACCGCGTGACGGCACCGCTCGCCCGCCAGGAAGACGCGCTCCGCGAGGTAGTGCACCTGGGCAGCGCACAGGCCGCTTCGATGCTGGCCCGGCTCGTCGGTGACGTCGGCGTGCTCGTCGAAGTGCCGCGGGTCATCGAGGTGACGCGGCAGCAGCTCGGCTGGTTGCTCGGTGGGCGTGACGTGCAGGTGCTCGCGGCGTCGTTCGCCCTCGAAGGCGACGTGCCAGGAACCTTGTGGTGGGTGCTGCCCATGGAGTCGGCGGAGCGGCTCGGGCAGCGGTTGCTCCGGCGCCCGGGCGTGACCGGCCCACTGGCGTCGTCGCGCACGGCTGCGCTCGCGGAGGCGGCGAACATCGTCGCGTCGGCCTGCTGCTCGTCGATGGGCTCGATGCTGAAGGCGAAGATGTTGCCGTCGACGCCGAAGGTGGTGCCGACGACGGTCGAGGCGCTGATCGCCGACGGCGCCGGTGCGCCCGAGACCGCCGTGCTCGCCGGCTTCGTGTCGACGAACGCGCCGACGTTCTCGGGAACGCTGGTGGTGTTGCTGGGCGCTCCCGTGGTGCAAGACGTGCTGAAGCGCCTGGGCGTGTGACGTTCCGCGCCTGCCCGTGATGACGCAGGGTCGCGACCTTGCTGGCTTCGTGCGGCTCGACGCGCAGGTGGTGACAGTTTCGGCAGCGGCCGGTGTTCGAGCTTCGTCATGTCACGGCTCCTGCTGCTCTCACTGCTCGTCACGGCTGCCCCCCCGCAGGGCAACCCGCTCGTCACCCACGCGCTGACCCGCCCCGAGACCCTCGCCGGCCACGTCGTCGAGCGGCTGCCCGCGGGCAGCTATCTCTACCTTCGCCTCGTCGACGCCGACGGCACCCCGCACTGGGTCGCGACCCTGAGACGAACCGCGCCGACCGGTGACGACGTTCGCGTCACCGTCTTCGCGCGCGCCGCGAAGTTTCACTCGACGCGCCTCTCGCGCGACTTCTCGCCGCTCTCGTTCGGCCCCGTTTCCCCCGCAGTCGTGGAGTCACCATGAAGCGCATCGTCCTCGTCATGTTCCTGCCCCTCCTTGCAGGCTGCGGTCTGCCCACGCCCGACGACACGAAGTGTCTGCGCGGAACGCTCGAAGACGATCTCGACCTGCGGGCGCCCTTCACCGGCCCCGGCGTCGTCGACGGAGGCATTCCGGCCGGCAAGTACGTGATCGCCGCCACGTACCTGCAGGGCAAACCCACGCAGCAGGCGATGTCGCTGTTCCAGTCGCTCGTCGACCCCATCACCCGCGAGCTGCCGACGACCGACGGCCTCATCGGCGCGCGGTTCGGCAACTCGAGCACGTGCCTCACCGCCCGCACGCTGACCGTCTGGAGAGACGAGGCCTCGATGTATCGCTTCGTCACCAGCGCCTCGCACGCGGCGGCGATGGGCAAGACGTCAGAGCTGAGCCGCGGCGGCAGCGTCACCACGCACTGGGTCGACACCGAAGCGGGGGCGACGTTCGAGAAGGCCGCGCAGATGCTCGCCGACGACCAGGGCCCGCTGCACTGAAGTCACATCACGCGCCCGAGCTGGGTCGCGAACGCCTCGATGAGCACCAGCAGCCGCGGGTCGTCCTTCTGGCTCGGGTGATAGATGGCGTGAACCGGCAATGACGCGACGGGCTCCTTCACGAGGCGCACGAGCGCGCCTTCGGCCCGGGGCGCTTCACCCAGAAACGTCGGCAGCAACCCGAACCCGGCGCCCCACGAGAGTGAGTCGACGATGGCAGTGCGGTCGTCGACGATGACGGCTGGCCGAACCCCTGCGAGCGCCTTGGTGCGACGCAGCAGGGCCTCGTCACCCGGCGCCGCGATGAACGGAATGCGCTGCGGGTCGTCGTGCCGGAACCGTGCGCTCGCGTAGACCCACATGTTCGCCGTCGACAGGCGCCGCGCCTTCAACTCCGAGTCAGGCAGCGGGCCGCCACGCAAGACGAGATCGAACCCGTCGCGAACGAGGTCGACCTGATCGGCCGACAGCTTGATCTCGAGGCGCACGTCGGGGAGTCGCTTTCTGAACCCGGCGATGATTGGCCCCGCCAGCACCCGCCCCATCGGCACCGGCACCGAGACCCGCAGCGTGCCTCCCGCGGCGCTCGAGCGCATGCCCAGCCTCGCCGCACGCCCGACTTGCAGCACCTCACGCGCGTGACCCGCGAACCGAAGGCCGGCTTCGGTCAACGAGACGCTCCGGGTGGTGCGCTTCACCAGCGGCTCCCCGACGCGCTCCTCGAGCTGTTGGAGCCAGCGCGTCGCCGTGGCCTTCGGCAGATGAAGCTCGCGCGCCGTCGCGCCCAGAGCGCCCAGCGATGCCAGCCGCTCGAAGAAGGCGAAGTCACGCAAGCGCAGGTCGTCGAAGCGGTCGGCCATCAGGGCCCGTTCTGTGGAATAAAGAGTCGCAAATCAAGCTCCATTGCTCAGCTTTTCGGGCCCTTATCCTTCGGGCATCGAACTGGAGGAGCCCATGGAGACAGATCTGTTGATCATCGGTGGCGGGCCGACCGGCCTGACGGCGGCGTGTGAAGCGAAGCGGCACGGGCTGAGCGTTCGCATCGTCGAACGCCTGGCCGAGCGCGCGACGATGTCGAAGGCGCTCGTGGTGCACGCGCGCACGATGGAGGCGCTCGAGACGCTCGGGTGCGCCGCCGAGGTGCTCGCGGCGGGCCAGCGCTTCCGCGCGTTGAACGTTCGGCCGTCGACGGGCTCGGCGCCGATTCGCGTCGACCTGCTGAAGCGCGCGTGGGGTGACACGCGTTTTCCGTTCTGGCTATCGATTCCCCAGTACGAGGTCGAGCGCATTCTGGAGCAGCGCCTCGTCAGCCTGGGCGGCGCCGTCGAGTGGAGCACGACGCTCACCGGCCTGCGCGAGCTCGAAGACGCCGTCGAGGCCACGCTGCGCTCGGCCGATGGCACGTTCGCCACACATCGCGCGCGCTGGGTGCTGGCCTGCGACGGCGGGCGCAGTGAGGCGCGTTCGTTCGCTGGCCTGTCCCTCGAGCGTGAAGGCCTCGGCGTCACCTTCGCCCTCGCCGACGTGATGACGAAGGTCGACCTGGTCGAAGACGAGGGCCACACCGTGCTCTCGCCCGAAGGGGTGCTGCTCGTCGTGCCGATGCCGCAGCCGGGGCTCTGGCGGCTCATCGCGCAGGTCCCCTCCGACTTCGACGCGGCGAGCCTGACGGGCTGGTCGTCGCTGGTGACGAAGCGGCTGGGCGTCGACCTGAACCTGCAGTCGCTGGGGTGGACGTCGCGGTTCGATCTCACCGGCGGGGTTGCCAACCGTTTTCGCGCGGGGCGCGTCTTTCTGCTCGGCGACGCAGCGCACGTGCACAGCCCGGTGGGCGGTCAGGGGCTCAACACCGGCGTGCAGGACGCGCACAACCTCGTCTGGAAGCTGGCGTTCGTGCAGCAACAGTCGTTGTCGGTGGCGCAGCGTGAGCGCTTGCTCGACTCATACGAGCGTGAGCGGCGGCCCATCGCGGCGCAGATGGTGCGCACGACGACGTTCGCGACGCGCGTCATCACCGTGAAGAACCCCGTCGTGCGTGGGCTCCGTGCCCTGCTGGCGCGGGTGGTGTTGCGGTTGCCGGCGTTCACCAACCGGCTCGCGCGCGGCGTCGGCATGCTCGATCTCGAGAGTGACGGTGCTGCCCGGCTCCAGAACCCCGAGCTGGCGTCGGGCGTTCGGCTGCACGATCGGCTCGACCGATTGAAGCCGACGAAGCTGCGGTGGCAGGGCGCCGACGTGCTCGTCAGGCCCGATCGGGTCGTCGCGAAGCCGGGGCTGCTGCCGTCAGAGCTCGCGGTCTCGGTGGAGGCGTCATGAGTCACCTCGCGGCGGTGGTCGACGAGTTCGCGTTCGCGCTCGTGCTCGGCAGTCTCGGCTGGTTCTTCTTCGTCCAGACGCCCGTGCTGATGAAACGAATGGGGCGCGATCGGTTCGTGCCATTGCAGCTCTCGCTCGTGAGGCCGTTGTTTCGAACGGTGCTCGCGCTGGCGACGATCGGAGCGATTGGCGCGTTCCTCTCGACGACCGCTCACCTCGCGCTCGGTTCGGCCGCGGCGTCGTGGCTCCTCTCCGTGTTGTTGCTGTTCGTCGTCGCACCGCGGGCGATGCGGGCCGGTGGCGCCAGCCTGGCGGAGTCTCTCGACCCCGAGCAGCAGAAAGCCCTCGGGCGCTTCACCGTCGATGGCGGCGGCGACTCGACGAAGGTGTGGCATCGCGTGCTCGGGCTGCTCACGATCGCGGTCGTCATCGTGTCGGGCGCCCACCTCGTCGTCAGTCGCGAGTCACCCGATCACCCATACCCCGCAGCCGAACCCGCAGACCATTCGCACACGCACACCGCGCCCGAAGCGGCTCGCGTGTCGCCGCGATGGACGGCGAACCCCGAGACGACCGAGGGTGTTCACGCGATGCAGGCCATCGTCACCCGCGCGAAGTCGAACGCGTTGTCGAAGACCGAAGCGAGCTCCGAGCTACGCATGGCGTTTCAGGAGATCTTCACCCGCTGCACGATGACCGGAGAAGCGCACGAAGCGCTGCACGGCTTCCTGCTGCCCACCGGCGCGCTGCTCGACGAACTCGACGCAGCCACGACCTCGGATCAGGCGGCTGCAGTGCTCTCACGGCTCGAGGCGAAGCTCGCGACCTACGGCGACACGTTCGAGTGATGCTCACTCGGCCCCGAGGCTCTTCGCGAACTCGGTGATCAACGACGCCGCGAGCAGGTTCTTCGCTTCGAGCTTCGGGCCCAGGTCGGTGACCGACTCCGTGCCCTTCGCCACTCGGGCCGGCAGTTGCTCGAGGAACGCCTGCGTCTTCTCGGCGAGGGCGGGGTCACCCGTCTCGGCGTACGCCTTGTTCAGGGCGAGCCCGAGGTCGACCTCGGCCTTCACCAACGTGTTCGAGGACGACACCACGCGCGACTGCATCGAAGCCGTCGGGTCGGTCGCCGCCTGGGGAATGCGGCCCATGGCGGCCGAGAGCTTCTCGAGCAGCCCGTACATGGCGTTCGCGCGCTCCGAGTTGCTCGCCACGGTCTCCATCGGCTCCTGCCGGTCGGTGACTGGCGCAGGAATCGCCGAGAACTGCTTCGAGAGGGTGACCGCCGCGCCCATCTCGCCGCGCTCGTTCAGTTCACGCTGCAGCACGGCCAGCGCGCTCTGCGCCAGGTGATCGACCGCCGCGTTGCTGGTGAGGCTCGTCGACACCGGGTCGCTGTCGTCCAGAATCGCCTTCGTCAGCATCGACACGCCGGTCGCGAACGGGCCGATGGGCACCGAGGTGCCGCTGGCGCTGGCCTGCACGGGAGCGGCGGTGGGCGCCGTGGCAACGGGGCGCGGCGTCGAGCCGGGCGCCCAGCCCTTCGAGGCCGCGGGTTGGGGCGCTGGTGGCGCCGTGCGTGCGGCCGTGGGCTGCGAAGAGGTACGGACGACGGAGGGCAACTTGTTCGTGATCGAGACCATGCACCACCGGGGAAGAGGTTCGCCCACAGCATCGCCGCGGAAAGGCGCTCCGGTGCTCTCGTCGATGAGAAGCCGATTCCTGAATTCAGGAATCGTCGTCAGCTCGGGAGATCGAAAGGCGGCTCGAGCTGTTCGCCGCTCTCGTGCTCCATCGAGCCCAGCTCGAGCGGGTTCGCGAACGACAGGTACGAGTCTTTCGGCGCGGTCGGTGGCGGCACGCCCTCGAAGTCGATCGAGTCTTCGTGCTGCAGCACCGGCGCTTCGAGCTTCGGCAGGCGCTCTTCGATGGGGTCCCAGAACAGCGTCAGCTCGACATCGTCGAGCCAGTCATCTTCACGCCCATCGAGGAAGGCGTTGAGCGCGTCTTCGTCGGCGCGGAACTCACCGAGCGGCCGCTTGCCCCCGGGCAACGTGACGAGGATGTACGGGTGCAGATCGATGAAGTCGACGAGCTGACCCGACTGCACGACCCAGATGGCGAGCGTCGCGCCGTACGAGATGCAGTGGTACGCGGCGAGGTTGTCGTCGTTCGCGCAGAACTCCTCGAGAATGCGCCTGAGCTGCCACGGCTCGGTCCACGTGTGCGTCTCGGCCCAGCGCGAACCACCCGGCCCGACCGACAGCTCGAGAATGTACGCGCTGCTCAAGGCAGGAAGCTCGCCTGGTACTTCGCGTCTTCGATGCCCGCGGCGGCGGCCGTGAACTGCAGGGGCAACACGCAGTCGAGCATCACCGCCAGCTCGTTGGTCTCCTTGTGGCCGATGCTCGCTTCGTACGCGCCGGGGTGTGGGCCGTGCGGAATGCCCGCGGGGTGAAAGCTCATCGAGCCCGGGCTCACGCCACGCCGCGAGGTGAAGTTGCCCTTGCAGTAGAAGATGAACTCGTCGACGTCGATGGACGAGTGCGGGTACGGGCAGGGAATGGCCTCGGGGTGGAAGTCGGTCGGGCGGGGCACGAAGGAGCAGATGAGCGCTCCCCGCGCAGCGAACGTTCCGTGCCACGTCGGCGGCAGGTGCGTGAGGCCCACGCGCGGCTGGAAGTCGAGAATGTGGAACACCCACGGGTACACCGTGCCGTCCCAGCCCACGACGTCGAGCGGCGATTCGGGCGTGGTGAAGCCGTAGAAGACGTCCTGGCGTTTGACGACCTGCTCGCGAAGGCCCTCGTCGAGCGGCCCACGAAAGGTCGGCTTCTTGAAGTCGCGGTGGCAATACGGCGCATCCATTCGCAGCTGACCGACGCCGTTGCGCCACTGTTTGGGCACGTGCGCTCCGCCGCGGCACTCGATCGAGAGCCACCACTGCGCGACGCCGGGCTTCAACGTGAAGCGGTGAAGAATGCCGCGCGGCACGAAGACGTAGTCACCGGGCCCGAAGTCGAGATCGCCGAGCAGCGTGCGCAGCGTGCCGCCACCCTCGTGGATGTAGAAGAGATCGTCGCCGTCGGCGTTCGTGAAATACACCGCGTCGTCAGCGCCGGGCTTGAGCACCGAGAGCGTCACGTCGGCGTTGAAGAGCATCGGCAGGCGCGCATCGAGCGGGCTCTTCGTCGTCGCCGGCAGGTTCTGCGAGAGGAAGTGGCGCTTGAGCAGGCCTTCGCTGCTGGCCGCGGTGCGTGGGCCCGCGAAGCCATGCGTCGTCTTCATCGGCAGCTGCCGGTGCGGCGCGTGGCGGTGGTACGTGATGGTGTACGGCGCTTCGAAGCCGTCCTGCGTGATGCACTGTTCCCAGTGCAGGTGGCCTGAGGCGTCTTTGAGCTGAATGTGGTGCTTGCGGGGGATGGTGCCGAGGGCGAGGCGCTCGATCATGAGCGGCTTCTACACCAGCAGCGGGGTTGGCCAGTGCCTTGCAGTCAGCGACGGCATGTTCAAACCGCTTTGGTGTTGCCTGGCCTTGTTTGCAGCTGCGTGCGACGTCAGTCCCAGCGCCGTCTGTACCGTCCCCGTCGGCACCTCGTGGTCGAAGGACCTGGAGAAGCTCAGCACTGACGGGCTTCGGCCGACCGGGCCGCCTGCTCCCACGAGTGCCGAAACGGGCATGGCGTCTTGTCTTCCCGACGCAGGAGTCGATCCACACGCGTGTCGCCGGCTCGTGGGCAGGCCGTACTCCGGCGAGCGTTGCTTCGAGGGCTACGTCGGCTGCTACGTCTGGGTGCAGGACGACCGTGTCGTTGGGCGCGCGTCACTCTGCTGGAACTGACATGGCTGCCCTGACACCGGTGGCAGCCTCGCGGCGCTTCCTTCTCTTCTTGTTGGCCGTGGTGGTGGCGACGTGCAGCGGTTGCGGGTGTGGCGGCTCGAGCTGCGGCTCGATTCTCTCGCTTGGTTGCGCTCCGGGGCTCGCGTGTGTGGCGCTTCGTGATGGCGCCTGCCGCCAGGAATGCGTGCGCGTCTGTGCAGCGCCATGCTCTGCAAGCACCTGCGCGGCGGGGTGCTCCTGCATGACCGACGCAGATGGCACGAGCTTCTGCGGCAAGTGGCACACGATGACGCTCAGCGATGGTGGCTCGGTGCCGGTGTACCAGGACGAGTGCTTCTGACTTCAGCGCGTCACGGGTGCTGTTCGAACAACCGCTCCAGCCGGTCGTGCACCAGACCTTCCGTGTCGGCCTTCTTGAGCGCCTCTGCGAGCCGCGTCGCTTCTGCTCTGCGACCCAGGTTCAGCTGCGCCTCGACGCGGAGCAGATCGGCCTCGAGCTTGAGCGCTCCACGCGGGAACTGGGCGCGATGTCGATCGAGTGTGGTGAGCGCGGCGCGAGGTTCTTTCGCGACCTGAAGCCGGGCTTCGTCGAGCAGCGCGAGCTCACGCGCCAGCGCGTCGTCATCGGTGACGAGAGGCTTCTTCGTCGGTGCAGGCACGACGACCGCCTGTCCCGCATCGACCTCGACCGGCGCGCCCGCATCGACCTCCACCACGACGATGGGCTGCGGTGGAGGCGGCGTGACGATGGGAACGACGACGGCCGGCGGCGTCGGCGTCGGCGTCTCGGCGCGCGTGAGCTTCGACCACCACGCGAACACGAGCAGCGCCAGCAGTAGCGCACCAATCACCCACGGCAATCGGTTCTTCTCGGGAACGGGCGGCGGGCCTTCGACGTCGATCGGCTCGACGGCGCCGGCGAGTAGCGCCTCGAGCCCACGCTTCGCTGCGGCGTCTGATTGCCGCTCAGCGCGCGCGGCGTCGAGCAACGTCTGCTTCGTCTCATTGGGAGCGTTGCTCACGACGCCGCTCCTCTCGTCGCCGCCGTGAGCAGCTCGTCGAACGTCTCGCGCGCGCGACGCAGGCGGCTCGCGACGGTTCCTTCCGGAACGCCGAGCGCGATGGCTGCCTCGCGTTTCGAGAGCCCTTCGATCTCCTGCAGCACGAACACCTCACGCAGCTCGTCGGTCAGCTGCTT
>JAEUJR010000042.1 GCA_016793585.1 Archangium sp. | reverse complement strand
AAGCTCGCGCGGCAGCTGTTGGCCCCCGGGTGGACCTGCACGACCGACAAGGCGACGCGGCTGCTCGGGTTCACGGCGAAGCGCAGCGTGCGGGAGTCGGTGAAACGTTCGGGTGAGTGGTACCTCGAGCACGGCTGGCTGTGAGATGCCTCGGGCCGAACCTGTGCTAGGGCGCCGGGTGCCATGAAGCACGAGCACCCTGTGAAGACCGACGCCGTGAAGCCCGCCGAGCCCGAGCGCCGCGCGCAGGGCAAAGCCGCCTTCTTCGACGTCGACGGCACGCTGATCAGCACCAACGTCGTGCACGCGTACGGCTACTACGCGATGAACGAGGGCAGCTACGCGGGCATCGCGCGGCGCACTCTGCAGACGATGGCGAACCTGCCCGTCTTCGGCGTGCTCAACCTCATCGACCGCAAGATCTTCAACGAGTACTTCTACCGCCAGTACGAGGGGCTCACCGAAGACCGGCTGCTCACGCTCAACGAAGACCTCTTCAACGACGTCATCAAGCCCGCCATCTTCCCCCGCGCCCAGGACCTCATCGACCAGGCCCGCCGCGCCGGCTGCAAGGTGGTACTCGTCTCGGGCGCGCTCGACTTCACGATGACGCCGCTGGCCCGCCACCTCGGCGCCGACGACCTGATCGCCAACCGCATGCAGTTCGTCGGCGGCAAAGCGACCGGCAAGGTGATTCCGCCCATCATCGAGGGCGCGAACAAGGCCGACGTCATTCGCGAGTACTGCGAGAAGAACGACATCTCGCTGATGAAGAGCTTCGCGTACTCCGACTCCGCCAGTGACTACGCCATGCTGACCGCGGTGGGCCGCCCAACGGCGGTGAACCCCGACCTGCGGTTGCGCGCTCTGGCGCGAAGCTACAACTGGCCCGTGCTCGACCTGCGCTGACCCGTGCGCCGCGCGCTCCTCCTCGCGACGCTCTGCAGCTGCGCGGTGACGCCCCGCTCGCAGCAGCAGGAGCGCGTGCAGTCACTGATGCCTGCGAAGGCCGAAGCGCGTGCGGTGACGCAGCAGACCTCGGTGGTGCTCCGCGTGCGAGCGCTCACCGCGGACGACTACCGCAGCCAGGTGCTGCACCCCGAAGACACCATCGCCTCGCAGTTCCTCGCGCTCAACGAGTACACCGAGCCCACCCTCGGCGTTCGCCTCGAGCTCGTCGACGTGAAGCCCTGGCCACATCGCACCGGCCAGGAACTCTCCGAGAGCCTCGCCGCCCTCGAGAGCATCGACACGGGCGACGTCGACCTCGTCGTCGGCTACGTCGGCGGCCTCACCATCGTCGAGCTCACCCTCGACAAGCTCGGCATGGCGAGGCTCGGAGGCCGACACCTCGTGCTGCGCGCCGTCGACGATCGCGCCGAGGCTGCGGCGTTCAAGGCGGCCTTCACCGCGCTCGACCTCGAAGAGCGGGAAGCGCTCAGCCGCGCTCGCCGGCGACACAAGGAAGCGACGCTCCTCCTGCACGAGTGGGCGCACACGCTCGGCGGACCGCACGATGGTTTCGAGAGCGGCTGCCTCTTCCCCAACTACACGCCGCAGCAGGTGGGCTTTCACCCGAAGACGCTCGAGGTGCTCTCGAAGCTCGTCGAGGTGCAGTACCAGCGCCCGCCGACGGCCCGCGCCGCCGCACGCATGCTCGAGGCCCTCGCCCTCGCGCCGCCCGGCCACTTCCTCGAGGCCGACCTCGAGCCGTGGACGACGCTGCTCGAGAAGCTGTCGAAGGCGAAGTCGGCTGCACCGCTCCAGAGCGCGTCGACGGGGAACCTCGAGCGCGCGCGAACCCTCGCCCGCAGTGGTCAGCTCGCCGCGGCGAAGGCGGAGCTCGAACCGCTCCTCGTGAAGGCCGACCCGCTCGTGCTCGAGCTCGCCTGCGTCATCGATCTGCAGCTCGATGCGGCCACCGCCGTGCCCTCCTGTGAACGCGCCGCGCAGAAAGAAGAGCCCGACGCAGTGCTTCGCCTCGCCACCGCGCAGCTCGCGGCGAAGACGCCAGTGCCCGCGCGAGAGAATCTGCTGAAAGCGCATCGCCTCGCGACCGACACCACGACGAAGGCGACGTGGCTCCACCTCGCCCAGCTCTCGCAAGGAGCACTGTGTCTCGGCCTCGTCGAACGCGCCGCCACCCGCGCTGCTCCATCCGACGAAGCGACGACGCTGCTCGACTGGGCCAGCTCGACCCGACGGTGGATGGGCCTTCGCGGCGACGTTCAGGGCAGTCCGTGTGAGGCCGCGTTCCTCGAGACGTTTCAGACAGGAGAAGCCGCGCTGCGGGAGAAGCGGTTCGCCGTCGCGACGCAGGCCTCGGCGAAACTTCGTGCGCAGTCTCCAAAGAGCTCTGGCGCCCGTGCGCTCGACTGCGAACAGGCGCTGCTGACGGGTCAGGTGCCTTATGCCCAGCGGCTGTGTGAGGCCGCGCTCCACGACGACCCCGAGCAGGCCCTCGCGCACTACCTGCTCTCGCTCATCGCCGGCGCGTTCGGAAACCCGAAGCAGGCCGTGCTCCATCTGTCGAAGGTCGTCGAACTCACGCCCACCTTCCGCGACGCCTGGGTTCGCCTCGGCGCGGCCCATCGCAAGGCGAAGAACACCGCCGCCGTCGAGGCGCTCGACGCGAAGTACCGGGCGCGGTTTGCACAGCCGCTGCCCTAGGCGGTTGCACGCTGTGCAACGGGCTGCACAGGAACACCCAGCCAACCAGTTGATCTCACTCCCGAATCAGGCGGCCCGAGCCCTGCTCTGTGGGAGTGCATGCTCACGACCCGCCCCGACGCGAAGCGCTGCACCGATGTGAAACCCAGCCGCGCCATCATGCCGTTCCTGATGCCGACGCGAACCGAGTCGACGGTGGGCTTCGAGCAGGAGCTCGACCTGACGAAGACGCAGGCCTTCGTCGACCGCTGGAACGCCGAGCACCCCGACCAGAAGATCTCCGTCTTCCACGTCTTCCTCTACGCCACCGCACAGGCCTTCGCCGAGTGGCCGCGCCTCAACCGCTTCGTCTCGGGCAGCCGCCTGTGGCAGCGCGACGGCGTCTTCATCAGCTTCGCCGCGAAGAAGAAGCTCGCCAATGGCGCTCCGCTCGTCGTCATCAAGCGCCGGGTCGACACCGTGAAGTCGTTCTCCGAGCTGGTCGCCCTCACGCACGGCGACGTGAAGGCCGGCCGCAGCGACAAGAAGAGCTCGCAGGACAAGGAGCTCGACCTGCTCACCATGCTGCCCGTGTTCCTCTTTGGCCTCGCCATGAAGCTCGTGAAGCTGGCCGACCGGTGGAACCTGCTGCCGAAGCAGTTCATCGACCACGACCCGCTCTACACGAGCATGTTCGTCGCCAACCTCGGCAGCGTCGGCCTCGAGAGCGCGTACCACCACCTCTACGAGTACGGAAACTGCCCCTTCTTCGCCGCGCTCGGCCGCTCGAAGACCATCATGACGCCCGAGGGCCCGCGGCTGGTCTGCACCATCAAGTACACCTTCGACGAGCGCATCGAAGACGGCATGTACTGCGCGTCGGCGCTCGAGACGCTCAAGGCGCGCGTCGAGAACCCCGACTGCATGGTCGACGCGAAGCCCGCCCTCGCCCTCGCCGCCTGAGCCCGCCTGCTGGCCCGGTGAGGTGTGTGCTTGACCTGCCCTGCCCTCACGGACAAAAGCCAGCCCGCGATGCGCCCTCTGAAGACCCTGAAGAAGCTCTACGACGAAGAGAGCCACATCATCATCACCGAGAAGGGCAGCCCGCCCCGGGTGATGTTCTACGGAGAGGACTTCTGGGTCGAAGACCTGCCCGTCGGCACGCGCGTC
>JAEUJR010000295.1 GCA_016793585.1 Archangium sp. | reverse complement strand
GAACCGCACCTGGCCGTTCGTCTGACGCTGACCCGAGAACGCATCGCCAGCCACGTCGGCCGCGAGCATCGCGCGCGACAGCCCGCCCGAGAGCCGCTCGAGGTACTCGGCGCCGACGGCCGTCTTGAAGTGATCTCCGAGCGCGCGCGCGACCGTCGACTTGCCGCCGCCTTCGGGGCCGACGATGCCGACGAGCCGGGCGAAGCGCGGGTGCAGCTCGGGAAGCAACGCGTCCCACCGGGCCCATGGGTCAGCACGAATCGCCGTCGAGCTGATGGGGAACGCCTGGCGCGCGGGGTCCACCAGAATCAGCTCGAGCCCCGCCGCCTTCGCGAATGCCGCGGCGTTCGAATCTGACGACACGAGCGCGCCGACCTTCGCCTTCAGCCCGCTCGCTTCGAACCAGGCCGCCCACCGCCCGGGGTCGGGACTGCCCGTGGGAAACGTCTCGTCGACCTTCACCTCGAGCACCTCGGTGCCGCGATTGGCGACGAGGGTCTTCAGCGCGTTCACGCGAGTCGGGCCTTCGATGAAGTCGCCGGGCCGCGAGAACACCGCGACGACGACCTTCGTCTCGGTGGCCGCGCGCGCCGCACGAATGAGAAACGCGTGCCCGAGGTGCGGCGGGTCGAAGCGGCCGAGCACCAGCGTGCCGCGCGGCTTCGGAGTCAGGTTCAGGGCGCGAACCGCCTCGGCCGTGGTGCGTTCGGCCCACCGCTGCGTGCCCTCCGAGGGCTGCCGGGAGACCGAGATCTCGGGCGGCCACGGTTCGGTGTCGTAGGAGCCGCCGCCGTACCAGTCGAAGAGTTCGAGGCCCATGACGGGCGAGTCTCCAACTTTGCGCCTGAATCGGCGACAGCGACGTGCTCCACTTCGCGCATGGCCCCCGTGAAAGACACCTTCTGCTCGTACTGCGGCACGGCGTACCCGCCGCCGCTCTCGTACCCACGCACCTGCAAGAGCTGTCAGACGACCATCTGGTCGAACCCGATTCCGGTGAGCGTCGTGCTGGCTCCAGTGAAGACGAAGGACGGCGTCGGTCTGCTCGTGGTGCGCCGCGCGATTCAGCCGCAGCTCGGCAAGCTCGCGCTGGTCGGCGGGTTCCTCGAGGATCACGAGACCTGGCAGCAAGGTGGCGTGCGCGAGATTCGCGAGGAGTCAGACGTGGTCGTCGACCCCTCGACGCTCACGGCGTTCTGGTTCACCTCGACGCAGCCCAGGCCCAACCGCGTGCTGTTGTTCTCGGTGGCGGCGACCATCGACGAGTCGGCGCTGCCTCCGTTCTCACCGACGAACGAGACCAGCGAGCGGGGTCTGATCTTCGGGCCCGACGGCCTCGAGGAGCACTTCGCGTTCCCCCTGCACGTCGAAGCCGTGCGCCGGTACTTCAAGGAGCAGGGAGTCACCGGCCCGCATCGGTGGACGTTGCGCTGAAGCGAGTCGCATGGTGCGGGTGGCAGCCGATCCGCGACACGCGCGGAATTTCTGCCTCTCATCGACAACGCGTCCTCGGACAAGACGTCCACCTCGATGCGGAGCTCTTCCAGCGTCACCTGCTGCGGGGCCGAGAAGGTCGTCACGGCGACGAGAGAACCGGCCCGCAGTCGCCGCGCTGCAATCGTCACCGAGGGCGGCGCGTCGCGGCGCAATCAGCCGAACGTCGCGACCGCGTCGATCACCTGCGCCTCGCCGAGCGCTTCGGGGCTCTTCACGCCATGCGCCCGCGAGGCCGACAACGCCACCGGCCCTGACTGCAGCTCGATCACCACCAGCAGGGCCTCGGCCTCGGTGCCCGTCAGCGAGAACGCCGGCACCAACCGCTGCTGATGCATCAACACGCCGACGAACGAGCCGACGCCGGGCGCGGCGTTGAACATCGGGCCCCTCGACGCGACCTGCGACACATCTGCGAGCGGGAGCGCCAACGTCAACGCTCCCGACTCGAACTTGAGGCACGGGCCCTTCGCCGTCGTCGTCGCCAGCTCGAGCTGCTTCGCCTGTCGCGGCAGCCCACGTGGAATCTCGGCGGCGTCGAGCTCGAACGACAGCCCGGCCTCCGACACGAGGCCCTGCTTCACCACGGGCGCCACGAGATGCACGAGGCGGTTCGGCAACGGCAGCATCAGGTGGGGCGCGGCATCGAACACGCCATCGACGCGCTTCGTGCGCGCGGCGACGGTCGGGCTGGTGTCGAGCAGCACGATGGTGCCAGGCCGCTCTTCGGCGTCACCGCCCAGCAGCGTCGAGAGATCACGAATCGCGAGGTGGCCGCGCAGGGTCTCTTCGTCGTGCGTGGCGCGCGCGACCTCGACCACGCTGGTCGCCTCGATGGCGTAGCGGGTGCGGCCCGCCTCGAAGAACACGCACAACCGACGCTCGGAGACGTTCACGGCGAGTCCCTGCCCGAATCAGATTCCTCATGGGGAAATGTCCCCGGCATCTGGTACGACGCCGCGGCACCATGGCGCAGATTCTCCTGGTCGACGACGAAAAGGTCGCGCGAGCCCTCTACGCAGACTTCCTGACGGGCGCGGGCCACCAGGTCACGCCGTGCGCCTCCACGAGCGACGCGCGCGCAGCCTTCGCGGCCCACCGCTTCGATCTCGTCGTCACCGATCTCATCTTCCCGCAGTCCGACGGCCTCGAGCTCTTGCAGTGGGTGAAGTCGCAACACCCGGGCGTCGAGGTGCTCGTCATCACCGCGCTCGACAAGGTCGAACCGGCGGTGCGCGCCATCAAGAGCGGCGCCTCGGACTACCTCGTCAAGCCGATCACCCCCGAGACGCTCGCGCAGGCCGTGAACCGCGCGCTCACCCAGAACTCGTTGCTCAAGGAGCACGAGGCGCTGCGGCGCTACGTCACGCTGCTCGAGGCGGGCCAGCGCATCGCCACCACGCTCGATCGTGATCGCCTCGTCGAGACGGCCACCAGCGGCTTCCTCACCCTCTGCGGCGCCGACGCGACCGCGCTCTACGTTCGCGAAGAAGATCACCTCAAGCTCACGGGCTGGGCGGGCGTGCCCGGTGACAACCGCGAAGCGCTCGAGGGTGTGGTCACGCCGCAGGTCGGTGAAGCGCTGAAGGATCTCACGCGCGCCGGCCAGGAGCTCGAGCTCACCGACGTGCCCGGCCCGTATGAGACGGCGTTTCTGCTGCCCGTCGTCGACGGCGAGAACCAGCTCGGCGCGGTGTTGCTGCTCTTCGCGGGCGACATTCCCGAAGCGGGGGTCGAAGCCGGCGCCTACCTCGGTCGTCACCTCGCGCTCGCGCTGAAGAACCTGGGCCGCTTCGCCGAGGTCGAAGATCTCGTCTACCTCGACGATCTCACCCACCTCTTCAACAGCCGCTACCTCGAGCTCGTGCTGGACAAGGAGTTCAAGAACGCGACGAAGGCCGAGAAGCCCTTCTCGCTGCTCTTCCTCGATCTCGACTACTTCAAGAGCGTCAACGACACGCACGGCCACGTGGTGGGCTCGAAGCTGCTGGTTGAGGTCTCACGTGTGCTCAAGGCCTGCGTGCGCGACAACGACGTCGTCTGCCGGTGGGGGGGCGACGAGTACGTGCTGTTGCTGCGGGGCACCGACTCGGGTGGGGCGCTCAAGGTGGCCGAGCGCATTCGCCGCGCGGTCGAGAGCCATCGCTTCCTCGCGCGTGAAGGCTTCGGGCTCAACATCACCACGTGCATCGGCATCGCCAGCTACCCCGAGCACGCGCAGGAGAAAGACACCCTGCTCGACTTCGCCGATCGCGCCATGTACCGAGGGAAGAAGGGCACGCGGAACATCATCTACATGGCGTCGAAGGGCCTCGAAGCGACGCCGGCCGCACGCCACCAGACCCAGCCGCCAGCCACGTCCGAGAGCTGATCACTCCACGTCGCGCACGATGAGCGTGTTGGTGCGGGCATCGACGGTCACGCTCCCGCGCGAAGACAACATCGGCCGCACCTGCGCGGCCAGCTCCTCTGCAGACGCGTAGCTCACCGGAATCAACCGCACCGTCAGCGGCTTCGCGGCGAACTCGAGCTCTCTCATGCGTTGCCGGGCCTGCGCCTCTTCCGTCAGACGGCTCAGCGACGCCACGCGCACGATGCTGCCCGACTGCTCTGCGCCCAGCCCTTTCGAGGCCACCACCACCTTGAACGCCTCGTCCCACGGCACGTTGCGCAGGCTCAGCGTCACCTTGCCCGTCACCTCTTCGCTCACGACGAGGTTGAAGCCGCCCACGTGCGAGAAGAGCCGCAGCACCGAGTGAATGTCGGCGTTCGAGAGCTCGAGGCTGATGCGCTTCGGCGCCGCGGCAAACACCGTCGACGACAGGGCCAACATCACGACGAGAGCGATGCGCATTCGGGCCTCCTGGAAGAAGAGGAACCGACGCTAGACGCGTGAGCCGGGCCGACGCACTCCCACCCTCACCGACAGCTACTTCTTGCCGGGCTCGGGCAGCGAGAAGAAGAACATCACGCCGCCGGCCACGGCCACGGCACCGCCCGCGATCATCAGCGTGTTCGCCGGGAGCGCCTTTGCGTTGGCCGCGTTCGCGAAGGCCTGCCGCTCGGCCCGGCTGAGCTGCGTGTTGCGCGCCTGCGCCGCGTCGCTGCCCGACATCACGCCCAGCACCGCGCCACCACCGGCCGCGGCCACGCCGACCCCCATCGCGATGATCGACACGATTCGCAGCACGTTCGCCGGGGGCCCTTCGTCCGACGTCTGGCCCTTCGCGATGGCAGCCTCGGGCAGCGCCTGCTCGGCCGCGAGCAACGGCGGCTGCACGGGCTCGAAGTTGATGGTGGCGACCTGGCCCGACTTCACGCGCAGCCGCGTCGTCTTCTTGCCCGCGGGGAACACCGCCTCGACCTCGTATTCACCCGGCACCGCGAACATCGCGACGGGCCCCGTGGGAAACTGCTTGCCGTTCACGCTGATGCGCGAGGCGCGGGCGGCGAAGATCTCGACCAGCCCCTTGCCTTCCGAGCCGGCCTTGCCGAGCAGCGTGCCGACCTGCTGCGCGACCGCCGGTGAATCGGAAGACTCGGGCGCCCGGGCCAGGGCGATGCGGTAGTAGAGCGTCGCGAACGCGGGGTCGCCCACCTTCTCGAAGGCCTTGCCCAGGCGCTTCGCCGAGTCAGCGGTGCCCTTGTAGAGCTCGGCCTCGCGGTACAGCGCGATCGCCGCCGCGTCTTCGTTCTTCGCCGCCATGGCCTCGGCGCGCGCGAAGAAGTCGGCGTAGCCAGCCTCGCCCTCGGCCTCTCCAGGAAGACCAGCCAGCACCACGCTTGCGAGCAACGAGACGATCACGAAGCACCTCGGACATCGAACGGCGTTACGAGTGACCTCCTCTACACGAGAGCGGCCACGGCGCCCAAGCGCTCGTCACTTCTTCTCGACGGGCTTGCCGGCCTTGTCGACCTGCTCGCTGTTCGAGATCGAGTAGCGCACGAGCTCCCGCAGAATGCGGTTGCGCTTCACGTTGCCGAGAATCTCCTTGAGGTCCTCGTAGACGGTGGGGTCGTTGATGATGGCGCCCAACGAGCCCTCGCCCTTGTTGATCTTCGCCGTCATCGACTTGATGTCGGCGGCGGCCTGCCCCAGATCGGTGAGCAGCACGCGCGAGTCGCCGTAGACGAGCTGGTAGACGACGCCGTCTTTGCGGGTCTTCGCGTCGTTGATCAGCGTCGACACCTCGTCGGCCGCCTTGCCGAGCTCGGAGATCGAGCTCGCCACCTGCTTGTCGTAGATGAGCGCGTGCAGGGTGCCGTCGCCCTGCTTGACGTCGGCGAGCAGCCCGTCGACGCGGTTGATCGCCGAGTCGAGCTTCACCGCGCTGGCCGAGACCTGCGTCAGCACGGCCTTCACGTCGTTCGTCACGCCCTTGTCGTAGACGAGCATGTGGAGCACGCCTTTGCCCGCTTCGACCTCGTGCATGATGTTCTTGGCGCTCTTCAAGACCTCGGCGACGTCTCCGACCATCTGCGGGTTCGTGTACGACGCGACGCCCGTCTTGAGATCGCGCGTGATGTTGACGGTGTTGTCGATGATCTCGCCGGTCGCCTTGAGGATCGAGCTGATGTCGCCCGACGAGCCGGTCGCCAGCTCGGCCTTGTCCTTCATGATGGGCTGATCGGGGCTGCCGATGGAGATGTCGACGGCCTTGTCACCGAGCACGCCGCGGTTGGTGATGCGGGCCACCGAGTCCTTGCGAATGCGCTCCTCGTACTTCTTCACGACCTCCATGGTGACGATGATGCGCTTGTCGCCCAGGTCGGAGCCGAACTTGATGCTGGTGACGCGGCCGACGGTGACGCCGCCGAGGCGAACGGGCGAGTCGAACTGCAGGCCGTCGACGTTCTCGAACGCGCCCGTGTAGGTGTTCTCTTCGTCGAAGAGGTTGCGCTCCTTGCCG
>JAEUJR010000037.1 GCA_016793585.1 Archangium sp. | reverse complement strand
AGTGCGAGCGACGCCGGCGTCTGCAGCGCGGGCTCCATCGTCATGCTCCCCAGCGCGCTCGAGTTCGGTGAGGTCGCTGCAGGCTGCGCGCTCGTTCGTCCGCTCACGGTGTGGAATCGTTGCAGCGTCGTGCAGACGCTCTCGATCACCGCGCCCACGCCCTTCAGCGCTCCTTCATCGCTCACGGTTCCAGCGCTCGGCGTCGTCGAGTTGCCGGTGCGCTTCTCACCGCCCACGCTCGGCGCTCGCCAGGCGACGTTGACGCTCAGCTCGTCGGCCGGCGGCCTCTTCTCGGTCAGCCTGCGTGGCGTCGGCGCGATGAGCGCCGACGTGACCGACACGTTCTCTTCGGCGGCCGTTCCGCTCAACGACACGCTGTTCGTGATGTCGAATGGCCCGGGAATGGCGGCGACCCAGCAGTGGCTCTCGAGCAGCGTTCCTGGCCTGCTGCAGTACTGGGTCTCGTCGAACGTCGACTACCGGCTCGCGGTGATTGCGGGCAGCGCCGATGGTGGCGGCCTCGTTCAGGAGTCGCCATCGGCGCCGGTGGTGCTCACGGCCGCGACCCCGATGCTGCAGCAGCGGGTGGCGCAGAAGCTCTCGCTGGGTGAGATGGGCGCGGGAACGCAGAGCTGTCTGGCGCGCGCGACCGAGGTGCTGTCGGCTGATGCTGGGTGGCTGCGCCCGAACGCGGGGCTGGGGATCATCTGTGTGCAGAACTCCCTCGAGCAGCTCGCAGGCGACGCGCCTGCGTGGACGAGAGTGCTCGGGGCGGTTGCAGGCAAGGCGCCGGGTCAGCTCGTGGTGAGCGCGATTGGGCGGTTCACGCCGGGGTGCACGGCTCCCGACGACGCGGCCCTGCGTGCGGCGGTCGGCAGCACCTTCGGTGCGACCCAGAGCATCTGCGCGCCCGACGGGGGCCTCGCGCCGCCAGCGTTCGGCTTTCGCACGTCGTTCTCGCTTTCGAGCCCCGGCCCGGCTGACGGCGGCTTCGACGTTCAGGTCGACGGCATCGCCGTGCCGTATCTCGACGGTCAGAACCTGCCCACCTGGTCGTTCGACGTTGCGCGAAACGCGTTCCTGCTCGAGCCGCTCTACGCGCTCGAACCCGGCAAGACGCTCACGGTGCGCTACCGGCCGGCCTGCACGCCCTGAAGCCGCTCAGGCGTACTTGCGCGCGAGGAAGCCCTCGACGACGCGGAGCAGCCCGGGAACATCGGCGTGCTCGGGCACCGAGATGCGGCAGATCTGCACGTTGTTGCGCTTCTGGGCCGCCTTCACCGCGGCCGAGAGCGCGCCCTGCGTCGATTCCTGCGGGTTGATCACGTAGAAAAAGTCGGGCTTCCCGCCGCCGGTCGACTGCCCATAGCTGACGCGGTTCTTCACCAGCGTCGGCGCCTTCTCGAGCAGCTCATCGACGAACTCATCGACCAGGTCGGCGTGCGTCGTCGGAGCGGCCGGCAGGTAGAACGAGAGCACGCCGCTGGCGAGCCCGCGCGCGATGTCGGCGTCGTCGATGGTGTAGAGCAGCAGGTCGTGACCGCGTTTGCGGAGCGCTTCACGAAGGCCCGCAGCGAGCTGGGTCGTGTTCTTCGCGATGCTCGCCATTCGCTGCGGCAGATCTCTCAGGCCTTCAGCGAGCGCGTGCAGCTGCGTCGGCCTCGCGGCCGTGTCGGCGTCGCGTCCGTAGGCCTTGGCGTGCTCGATGATGCCGAGCGCGAGCGGGTGCTCCGAGGCGAAGGCGACGCCGAGCGTGGCCTTGCCCTTCGTGAAGTACTTCGAGCCGCTCTTGATGATGACGCACGGCCAGTTCTGCGCATACGGCTGGGCGAGCAGCGGGAACATCGGCGCGAGCGTCGTGTCGGCGAGCACGGGCAGCTGCAGGCCGTGTTTCGTCTGGTACGCCCGCAGTGCAGCGAAGAGCCGGGGAAAGTCGTGCACCTGCAGCTGCGGGTTCGTGGGCGTCTCGAGGAACAGCACCGCCGGCGCGCCGTTGAGGCTCTCGATGGAGGCGATCATTCGCTCCACGAGCGTGGTGTTGCTGCCATCGGCTGTGAGTACAGGGAGGGGCACGGGCTCCACCACGCCGTCGCGCTTGAGCAGCTCGGCGATGAGCTGACAGGTGCCGCCGTAACCGTTCTCTGCGTACAGCAGCTTCACGGGCCGTTTGGCGTCGAGCAGGCGTGCGGCGGCGCTGAAGACTGCTGCTTCTGCCGCGAGGCCCGTGTGGAAGATCGCGCTCGCGCGCAGCTCGGGGAACAGGCCACGCAGCAACGCTTCGCACTCGGCGTGAGTGGACTCGACGCGCGGAGCGACAGGGAGCCCCGCGATCCGCGAGAGCTCGGCGCGTGAATCGACGGCGAGCAATGCGGCAGCCGTGCGTTTGCGAACCAGCTGGAGCGCGTGCGGATCGATCGCGTCGTTCTCGAGCAGCGTGATGCCGCCACCCTCGACGGGAATCACGATGGCGTCGACGACGAGGCCTGCCCGGTTCGAGACGAGCGAGGTGTTCTCGGCGACGAAGACCGTCAGCGCATTCCCAGCAGCCGCGGGAATCGCCCCACGGTGCCCTTCGTGCAGCTCGACGTTCCCTGCCCGCAGCGCGGCCTTCTTGTCGGCCGACAACGGCAGCGTTCCCGGCGTGAAGATGCGCACCGTGCGCGCCGGCGTGGCGTACGACTCGGCGATCGACAGGTACGGCTTGGTGCGTGACGCGAACGCGATCGCCCGTCGGGCGCCGCTCTGGCTCTGCACGAGCAGCTCCACCACCGTCGACAGCGGCTGCCCCAGGCGCGCGTAGTCCGACGGCAGGCCACAGCTCGCCAGCTTCGCGCGAACGGTCGCCGCATCAGCCGGAGCGCCCTTCGCGAGCTCGGCGACGACCTCGAAGAAGCGCTGAACGAAGTCGGCCTCGTTGCGAAACCGGTTCAGATCGTAGGTCGTCGCTTCGACGTCCCAGTCGTCGGGTGTGGCGCCGGGCGCGAGCAGCTTCGGCAGCACGGCGATCAACTGCTTCGCGAAGTCGGGAGGCGTGGTGATGGTGGCACTCATGCGGGCGCTCTTGTCACACGGCCGGGGTCACGTCAGCGGCGCCGACGAGATGCCCCAGATGTCCTTCGCGTACTCCCGAATCGTGCGGTCCGACGAGAAGAAGCCCGTGCGCGCGACGTTGAGCACCGACGAGCGCCACCACCGCTTCGGGTCGGTGTACGCGCGGGCGACCTCTTTCTGTGCCTCGACGTACGCGTCGAAGTCGGCGAGCACGAGGTAGCGATCGTCGTCGAGCAGGCCGTTGATGAGCGGCTTGAAGAGGCTGCGATCTTCAGGGCTGAAGAAGCCTGAGCCGATGAGATCGAGCACCTCCTTGAGCGCGGCGTTCGACTCGTACACGGAGCGGCCCGAGTAGCCGGCGGCCTTCGCCTGCTCGACCTCTTCCGCCGTCTTGCCGAAGAGGAAGAAGTTCTCGGCGCCGACCTTCTCGCGAATCTCGATGTTGGCGCCGTCGAGCGTGCCGACCGTGAGCGCGCCGTTCATGGCGAACTTCATGTTGCCGGTGCCAGAGGCCTCCATGCCGGCGGTGCTGATCTGCTCCGAGACGTCGGCGGCGGGAATGATGCGTTCGGCCAACGACACGCGGTAGTTCGGCACGAAGCAGACCTTGAGGCCGGTCTTCGCCGACTCGTTGTTCACGACCTCGCCGATGCCGTTGATGAGGCGAATGATCAGCTTCGCGGTGCGGTAGCCCGGAGCCGCCTTTGCGCCGAACACGAACGTGCGCGGGTGAATGATCGACGCGGGATCTTTCCGGGCGCTGAGCCACAGATGAACGATGTGCAGCGCGTTCAGCAGCTGGCGCTTGTACTCGTGCAGTCGTTTGATCTGCACGTCCATGATCGCGGTGGGATCGACGTTGACCCACATGAGGTCGCGCAGGAACGACGAGAACTCGGCCTTGTTCGCCGCCTTCGCTTCACGGAACGCCGAGACGAAGGCCGCGTCGCCTGCGTACTTCTCGAGCTCGGTGAGGCGGTCGAGCTCGGCCGGCCAGCTCGGGCCGATGGTGTCGGTGATCAACTTCGCGAGCCGTGGGTTGCACGAGAGCAACCACCGCCGCGGCGTGACGCCGTTCGTCTTGTTGTTGAAGCGCTCGGGGAACATCTCGGCGAAGTCCTTGAGCACGGTCTCTTTCAGCAGCCGCGAGTGCAGCTCGGCGACGCCGTTGACCGAGTGCGAGCCGACGACCGCGAGCGCGGCCATACGCACCTGCTTCTCCTTGCCCTCTTCGATGAGCGAGAGCGCGTTCATCTTCTTGTCGTTCATCGGCCAGCGGATCTGCACCTGCCGCAGGTGTCGCTGGTTGATCTCGAAGATGATCTGCAGGTGGCGAGGCAGCAGCCGCTCGAAGAGCGAGACCGGCCACTTCTCGAGCGCCTCGGGGAGCAGCGTGTGGTTCGTGTAGCCGACGGTGGCCTGGGTGATGTGCCACGCCTCGTCCCAGGGCACGCGCTTCTCGTCGACGAGCACGCGCATCAGCTCGGCGACGGCGATGGCGGGATGCGTGTCGTTGAGCTGCAGCGCGACCTTCCTGGGGAAGTTGACGAAGTCGGTGTGGTTCTTCAGGTAGCGCCGCATGATGTCGGCGACGGAGCAGGCGACGAAGAAGTACTCCTGCTTGAGGCGCAGCTCCTTGCCGGCCTGGTTCTGATCGTTCGGGTACAGCACCTTCGAGATGACCTCGGAGTCGTTCTTCTCGACGACGCTGCGCTCGTAGTCACCGTCGTTGAAGAGGGCGAAGTCGAACTCGGCCGAGGCGCGTGCCTGCCAGAGGCGTAGGGTGTTGACGGTGCGGCCACCGTAGCCGGCGATGGGCGTGTCCCAGGGAACACCCAGCACGGTCTTGCCGCCGACCCAGCGGGCCGACTGCGTGCCATCGGGCTCCTGGTGGTGCTCGACGTGGCCGAAGAAGCGCACGGGCACGGCGCGATCGGGTCGAACGATCTCCCACGGGTTGCCGAACTTGAGCCATTCGTCGGCGCGCTCGACCTGGTACCCGTTGATGATCTCCTGCGTGAAGATGCCGAACTCGTACCGAATGCCGTAGCCCATGCCCGGCATGTCGAGCGACGCGAGCGAGTCGAGGAAGCAGGCGGCGAGGCGGCCGAGACCGCCGTTGCCGAGGCCGGCGTCGGGCTCCATCTCGAGCATGGTGGTGAGATCGAGGCCCGCGTCTTTCAACGCCTCGTGCGCCTGCGGCCAGAGCCCGGCCGAGATGAGGTTGTTTCCGAGGGCGCGGCCCAGCAGGTACTCGGCCGACAGGTAGTACGCGCGCTTCACGTCGTGCTTCGCGTAGCGGCGCTGCGTCTCGACCCAGCTCTTCGCCAGGCGATCGCGCACGGTGAGCGCCAGCGCCGTGAACCGATCGAAGGGGCTCGCCGAGTCGTAGCTCTTGCCGCGCGTGTACTCGACGTGCTCGACGAACGACTTGCGCAGGCCGCTGGCCGTCATCGCCGCGCGCCCTTCGTGGGTCTTTGGGTCAGTGCTCATGGCCCTGCGATTACTCGACCGCTGGAGCGCTGCGAAGCAGTTGTTGTGCCTGCCATCAGTTACGCGTCAAAGCCCGACCTCGGCCTTCACGAGACGTTCTCGCAGGTGGGCCCGGGCGCGGTGGAGCCGCACCTTCACGTTCGCCTCGGAGATGCCGAGTTGGGCCGCGCAGCTCGCCGTGTCGACGCCTTCGAGCTCACGCAGCACGAGCACTTCACGCAGCGGCGCAGGCAGCTCTCGAATCGCCTCGACGACGAGCTCGAGCAGCTCGCGCCGCTCCACCTGCTGATGCGGGTCGGCGGGAGTCTGGGGCTCGGGCGGTGCCGTGCGGAGCCACCTCGTGGCGACCGAGAGGGCGCGGGTGCACTCGTTGCGAATGACGGCGAAGGCCCACGAGGTGAAGCGCTGAATACCCTCGAGCCCATCGATGCGAAGCGAGACGTTCACCAGCACGTGCTGCACGGCGTCTTCAGCGTCGGCGCCGGAGCGGCAGACCCGGTTCGCGAAGCGGCGCAGGTCGGGGGTCGTCTCGCGAAGGAGCGCCTCGAGGGCCTGACGATCGCCTGCGCGCGCGTCGAGCCTCACGTCGCGGGCCGCCTCGCCTCGAGCTTCCGGCCAATGAGGTAGCAGGCCGGGCAGAAGCCGACGAAGCCCGTCATGGCGATGCCAGCGCCCATGGCGACGGTGAGGGGGAGCGCGCCTGCGAGGCGGCCGACGGCCAGTGGAAGCGCGGCCATGGCGACGCCGAGGACGACCCGAACGATGCGCTCGAGCAGCGGCACGTTCTTGAAATACAGCGCGGTGCGGAAGAACTTCATCATCGTGAGCTCCGATTCGTGGCGCCGACAGTGGCGTGCGAACAGGAGTCGCGAGCGGCTTCGAGGTTACAGCCTATTTGCTGCCGTACGCCGCGACCGACTCGGCCTCGAGCTGGCTGCGCAGGTCGGCCGTCTTCTCGTGGAAGTCGGCCATCAACGTCGCGGGGAGCGGCTCGGCCTTCGGGAAGTTCTGGTTGAGCGGGTTCACCCAGCCGCCGCCGCGCTTCATGCCAAAGTGCAGGTGCGGGCCGGTGGAGAGGCCCGTGTTGCCCGACTCTCCGACGACGTGTTTCTGGGCGAGGCGCTCGCCGACGTGCACGTTGATCTTCGAGAGGTGCAGGTAGCAGGTCTCGAAGCTCATCACGTGCTTCACGCAGACCATGTTGCCGCCGCCGTTGTCCCAGCCGGCCTTCGTCACCGTGCCATCGGCCACGGCCCAGACCGGCGTGCCCTGCGGCGTGCCGTAGTCGACGCCGTTGTGCTGGCCGAACTGGTTGATGATGGGGTGGAAGCGGCCGCCGAAGCCCGAGGTGATGGGCGCGAACTTGAGCGGCGACTTGAGAAACGTCTTGCGCGCGCTGGTGCCGTCTTCGTTGAAGTACGAGTCGGTGCCGTCGGGCAGGGCGTAGCGATACATCTTCTTCGTGCCGACGCTCGAGCCCACGTACGTCGCGGCCAGCACGTTGCCGTAGTCGATGAGGCGGCCCTTCGAGACGACCTTCTCGATGACGGCGCGCATGCGGTCGCCCTTCTGAACGTCACGGTAGAAGTCGATGTCCCACGCGAAGACGTCGGAGAGGGTGATGGCGACGTCGGGCTTCTCTCCCGCGGCGATGGCGGCGTCCCACACCGACGACTCGACGACGAGCTCGACGACCTCGACGCGGCGCTCACGATCGATCTCACGTTTGCGGCCGACGTAGCGATCACCCTCGCGGCGCACCTGCCACTCGGTGAGCAGGTTGCGGCGGTAGTCCATCAGGTCGAGCACACCGTGGCGGAAGACGAGGCGGAGCTGATCGCCCGGCCGGGCCTTCTTGAAGTTGAACTCGGCCGCCATCAGCGCGCCCTGCACCTCGCCGACCGTCGTGTTGTCGAGGCCAGCCGCTTCGAGCGCCTTGGCGACGGTCTGGTTCTTCTCGAGCCGGCGGTTCTTCACCTGCGCGTCGGCGAGGGTGGTGGTGAGGGCGACCACCGCGATCAAGGGGAGCATTCGGCCGTCGACCCTAGACCAGCCCCTCGGCAGCGCCCAACGCACGGCTGACTTTTCTCGGAGCGGGGTAAGGTGCGCCCTCGTGCGTGCGCTCCTCGTCGGCTCGGTCTTCTGCCTCTCGCTGACGGGTTGCCGCCTGCACACCCTGCAGGACGGCGCGTACGACTTCGCGCTCACCGAGGTGTTGCGCGACGACTGCGGGCTCTCGACGAACCCGGCGGTGTTCACGCGCGGCACGCTCGCGACGGCGGGCCACGTGGTGCACCTCGACTACCAGTACCTGGCGATGCAGTTGGTGGGTACGTACCGCTACGGCGTCGAGGAGATGACGATGGACGCGACGCTGGGCAACCTGCGCACCACGCTGCGTGGCCAGGAATGTCAGGTCGACAGCGTGGCGGTCGCGCTCGACTCCACGACGGTGAACGCGGGCCGCTTCAACGGCACCATGAGCTTCACGTTCAACTCGCGCTCGAGCGACGCGTGCACGTGCCGCCTGTACTTCCGCTACGCCGCGAACCGCGCACCCTGACCCGTTTTTTTTCACGCGCTCCCGAACCTCGTCAGCTCGGCGTGGCCGGCTGCACGTTGAGGTTCCGGCGGTGGGCTCCGACGGCCACCATCGCACCTCCGACGCTGACCGGCCCGGCGACGAAGAGCAGCGCAGGCGGAAACATCACCAGGGGCACGCACGCGAGCGCGTAACCAAGGAGCAGGGCGGGCTCCTTCAGCAGCAGCCGGCGTGGAAGCCCGAGGCGGTCGCGGTTGTCGGCGATTGCGCCATGAGCGAGGAACAGCGCGCCGATCGCCGTCTGTGCGACGACGACGAGCACCGCGCCGACGACCGGCACCAGAATCAACGTCATCGCGGCCACCGACGAGAGCGCCCAGATCACGAGCCTGCGAACGCTGGGAAAGAGGCCTGCCACGGCGCGCCTCACGACGGCGGGTGCATCGATCGACGGCGCTGGCGCGTCACCGAGCACCACCCGCTGCACGTGCAACGCCATGCGCTCGAGCGCGGCCGAGGCGATGGCGCCCTGCAGCTGCCACGCGGTGAGCAACGCACCGACGATCAACAACGCCGTCAGGCCGACCCGAATCGCGAGCCACGTCGCCGCGCCGAACAACCCTGGCGCCTGATCGAACAACAGCTCCTGCAGCGGCCCCGCCGACAGCACCGCCACGAGACAGCCGATGGAGCCGAGCCCGAAGGTGAGCAGCGCGGGAACGAACGCGAGCCCACGCAGCTCACGCTCCCGCACCTGCCAGAGAAACGCGCGCGGCAGCTGCAGCACCGCCCACCCGAACGCACCGAACGCGTTTCGGGGCGGCCCGAACGAGGCGCGCCCGGTCACCGGCCGAAGAGCTTCTTGAAGAACCCGCTCTTGTTGCTGACGGGCTTCTCGCTCTCTCCAGGCAGCGGGGCTTCGGCGAGCAGCATCGCGGTCGTGGTGTCGTTCGCTTCCTGCGTGGCGAACATGATGTCGGCCGTCTTCCCCGAGGGCGTCGTGGCCGTGAGGAGCAACCGGCCATCGGCGCTCACCGAGAAACGCAGCGAGAGATCTCCAGACCGATCGACGCTGGTGGTGAGGGCGCCGAGGTAGTCGTTGTCTTCGGCCTTCGGCGACTGGCCCTGGAAGACGGCGAGCCGAATCGCCTGCGCCGACTGCACCGGCACCGTGAGCGTCTTCTCTGCGGGCAACCGCGTGTTTCGTTCGAGCACCTTGCGAAACCCGCCACCCCGCACGCCAATTCCAATCGGCGCTGACAACACCTCGGCGAGCTGAATGCCCGACTTGCCGCGCTCGCGGAGGACGAGTGAGTGCCCGAGCAGCGCAGCGCCCATCGCGACGGCGCCCTGCGGGTCGATGTCGGTGCGCGGTTTGCGGCCCAGCGAGGCCTCGAGTCGCGAGCGCACGGCCGGCGAGCGGCTCTGCCCACCGACCATCACCACTTCGTCGAGCGACTGCACCGTCAGCTTCGCGGCCTCGAGCACCACCTGCGTCACCTCGATGGTGCGCTCGACGAGATCGTTGGTGTTCTGCTCGAGGTACGGGCGCTCGACGTCGACGCGCAGATCGACCGGCTTGCCGTCGTCACCGGTCGACGCGAAGGGCACGTGCACCGGCGCGGTCGTCTTCTCGGAGAGCGCGATCTTCGCGAGCTCGGCGGCGTCACGCACGCGCTCCATCGACATGGGCGAGTCCATCAGCCGGTTGCGCGGCGTCTCGTCCATCGTCGCGACCAGCGCGTCGGCGAGGCGGGCGTCGAAGTCCATTCCGCCGAGGAAGTTGTCGCCACCCGTCGAGACGACCTCGATGTCGTCACCGGTGATCTCGACCACCGACGCGTCGAACGTGCCGCCGCCCAGGTCGTAGACGAGCACGCGTTTGCGGGCGAGGCCCTTGCCGTAGCCGAACGCGAGCGCGACCGCCGAGGGCTCGTTCAGAATGCGCAGCACCTCGAGGCCCGCGAGCTTGCCGGCCTCGAGCACCGCCGAGCGCTGGTGATCGTTGTACCAGGCGGGCACGCACAGCACCGCGCGCGAGAGCGGCCGGCCCAGCTCGTTCTGCGCGGCGTTCTTGAGTTCCTTCAGCAGCTCGGCCGCGAGCTCGGGCAGGGGAAAAACGCGGTTGCCGATCTCGATGCCGCAGTCGCCTTCGGGGTCGGGCGCGATCTTGAACGGCAGCCGGGCCTCGAGCTCCTTGATGCGCTTGGAGCGGGCGCGACGGCCCATGAGGCGCTTGAAGCCGGCGACGGTGCGTTCGGGGTGATCGACGCGGTACCGGCGGGCGGCGCTGCCGACGAGCAGGCGATCTTTCGCGTGATCGAGGGCGACGATGCTCGGCATGGCGGAGCCGCGCTCCGAGGCGATGGCGAGCAGGCGGGGCACCCCTTCGACGAAGGCGGCGACGCGGCAGGTGGTGGTGCCGAGATCGATGCCGAGCACGATGTCGTTCGCCAGCTCGACCGGCTTCGAGGTGGTCGGCGCAGGGGGAATCTTCAGCTTCCACTCGCCCGTGGTGACGACGGCAGGGGCGGGCTCGGGTGGAGCGGCGGGCGCGGGTGGTGGCTCGGCGCGCGCGGCGCCTTCGCGGGTCGCGACGATGCGATCGATGAGCGCCCGGGTGCGCGCGTCGATGCGCGTGAAGCGCACCGTCATGCCCGAGCGACCGGGCTGCTCGTCGACGACGACCTGGTGCACGACGCCTTCACCGCGCATGAGCCGCGACCCGTCGGCGAGCACGAACTCGAAGCTCAGAAGCGTGCCTTCGGGTTTCGCCGACCGCGTCGCGATGAAGACGCCGCCTTTGCCAACGTGCACGCCGTAGCGATCGACGAACTCGTCCTCGGTGGCGAAGGGGAGCCGGATGCGCAGGGGCACCTTCTTCGGCTCGCTGGGTGGTGACGAGGTCATGTGGACGGCAGGTGAACCGGAGCGCCGAGTGTAGCGGCTCGTGGGTTCGGCACCACTGTGTTTCCCAGTTCGACTTCGCCTTCGCGAGCCACAGTCGCCGCGGTAGGGCAGGGCGGTGACGACGGGCCGCCGCGACTCAGGCTCGCTCTGGGCTGCGTCTCACGGGTTTCCCAGTTCGACTTCGCCTACAGCAGGTTTGCTTCGATGGACGCTGCGCCGGCGGGAAGCACGAGCTTGAGCCCTGCTGAAAGCGACGCCGGCGGCACCTCGAAGAACAACACCAGATCCTGCGAGACGCCGGCGCTGATGGTCGAGGCGAGCGGACTGCCCTGACCGACGCGCTGCACGTCACGCGCGAGCTCGAACGTCTCAGAGCCCTTCACCAGGGTCGCCTTCGCGAGATCGAACGAGGTGTCCTTCGTGGTCGACACCGAGACGACGAGCTTCACGAACCGATCGGCCGTCGAGAGCTTCACCTTCGGCCCCGCGACGATCTGCGCGGTCTCGAGTCGTTTGGGCGTGAGCGTCACATCTCCCGCAGTGACCGCGTCGGACTTCACGGCCACGTTCACCGGTACATCGGGCGGCTGCTGCGCGATGTCGGCCAACGGCTGCGGAGGCTCTTTGAGCGCGTTCACCCCGGGCGGCCCACCCGGAGCACCACCCTTGTCGAGCCGCTCCTGCTCGGCCTTCAGCTTTCGAATGAGCGGATCGTTCTCGTCGACCGACGCCTTCTTCTCCGGACACCCGGCGAGGAGCAGTGGAACGACGAGAAACAGGCTCCGCATCAGGCGCCCTTCACGTGTGCGATGAGCTTCTCGAACGCCTGCGGCAGCTTCGACGGGTCGGTGCCGCCGGCCTGCGCCATGTCGGCACGACCGCCGCCCTTGCCACCGAGCTCTGCCGCCATGACCTTCACTGCGTCACCCGACTTGAAGCCCTTCTCGACGAGATCCTTCGTGGCTGCGACGAGGATGATCGCCTTGCCATCGGCCGTGGCTCCACCGAGGCCGACGACGCCCGAGTGGAGCTTGTCGCGGTACTTGTCAGCGAGCTGCTTG
>JAEUJR010000253.1 GCA_016793585.1 Archangium sp. | reverse complement strand
GGCAGTGCCGATGACGGTGCGCGCGCTGCTGAAGCGTTAACGTCCCGCGACGGCGTCACCAGCGTCGGGGCAGGGCAGATAGACCGCTCCCTGCGCCGTCACCGTCACGTACACGCGCAGGTACGACGCGTGCGGGTACACACCCGTCACCGCAATCTTCGCGACGCGGGTCCGCGTGCAGCCGAGGCCCTCTTCGAAGGCGGTGTCGGTCGAGAGCTTCTCGCGCACGGCCTTGAAGCGCTCTCCGAGGTCGAGCGTGAGGGCCTGCCGTGCCTGGTCGCGAATGCCGTTCGCGTCGAGCGTCGCCTTGAGCGCGAGCAGAAAGCTCGTCGTCTGCACCGTGGGCTCGAGGTCGGGAATGCGCAGCTCGTTGTCGATGACCTGCGGGTGGCCGGCGAAGAAGAGGTCTCCGTCGAGGGTGGCAGACAAGCCCGCGGCCTTGATGGGCCCGGCGAGGTGCAGCTTCACGACGAGCTGCTGGTCGGTGCTCGCGAAGACCTCGGGCTCGGTGAGGTACAGCTCGGGGTAGCTCTTCGAGAAGAACAGCTTGCCGTCGGTGAACGTGGCAGCCATCGCCTTCGCGAGCTCTTCGTAGCGGGCGGCGATGGGCACCTCGACCGTGAAGGGACCCGACGGGAGCGTGGCGACGTTCGAGAGCCTTGGCAGTTGGCCCGTGGCTGCGTCAGTCGGGCAGGGCAGCGACACCGACGGCGCCAGCACGAACGCGACGTCTTTCTCGAGGCCACCGGCGATGACGGTCGGCCCGGCTTCGATGGAGCTCACGCGCAGCTGCGCGCACGCGCTCGCGTCGCCCACCGCGAACGCAATCGGCGCCGACAACTTCTCCCACGCACGAGCGAGCTGCGGCGAGAGGTCCCACGAGAAGTTCTCGATGTACGTGTCGATGGCGGTCTGCGTCTTCTCGATGGCGCCCGTCATGCCCTGCATCGTGCGCAGGCGAAGGTCCTTCGATTCGACCTTGCTCGTCGCGCCCTGCAGGCGAGCCTTCCAGTCGCTGGTGACGATGGGCTCGCCCGACACGGCGATGGAGACCGGCACCGTCGTCGCGCCCAGCATCGGCAGCTCGGCTTCGATGCTGAGGTCGGTCTTGAGCTCGATGCGGCCGTCGGCGAAGCGCAGCGTGAAAGGGCTGCGGCTCCACTTCACCGCGCGTTGGCCGCGCAGCTCGAACGTCGTCTCGCCGGTCGGAGGTACGCGGGAGTCGAGCGCGCGTTTGAGGCCCTCGGCCGTGGCGGTGAGGTGCACCACCATCTTCGCGGGCATCGGGTCGGCAGGCGGAGCCGCGGTCGCTGCAGACGGCCGTGACGGATACAGCGGCATCGTCGTGGCGCATGAGCTGGCGACGAGGAGAAGAAGGGCGCGCTTCATGGCGGCGGAGCAAACCCCAGTCTTCCGCCCGATGCAGCCGCTCAGAACGAGTCTGACCACCGTGGCGGTGGTTGAAGTCATGTTCGGGAATTCCCAAGGGCGATCAATCGCTTCGGTGAATTCGTACTGGGGCCTGTCACGCTCTGCCCACCCCGCGCCTACTCGGGCGTGACACCGACTTCCGCCACCCTCGAGCTGCGCGCGCGCCGGGCCTACGAACTCGCCCGGGTTCGCCGTGCGCTGTGGGGCGTCGGGCCATTGCTGGTGGTGCTGGGAGTCGCGGCCCTTTTCTCCTCTCGCGTGGTGACGACCTGCCTCGTTGGAGCCGCCGGCCTCGTTGTCGGTGCCTTCGTGCTCTGGCGCGGTGATGGCCTGCAGCGCGCGCTCGTTCCCGGGGTCGTGGCCGGCCTCGTTCCGTTGACGTTCTCGTTGTGCGCGACCCGCTACGGGCACGCGTGCTTCGGCGGCGCGTGCATGCAGGTGTGTCTCGCTGCTGCGGCGCTCGGTGGCGTCGGCGCGGGCCTCGTCGTGAGCCGGTGGACGAGGCGTGAAGGCGGCGCGGTGGTGACGATGACTGCTGCGCTCGGCCTGCTCACCGGCTCGATGGGCAGCTCCTGCGTCGGGCTCAACGGCGTGCTCATGCTCGCGCTCGGCTTCTCCGTCACGATGGCTGCGGTGTCGCTCGCGCGGAGGCTCGCGTGAAGGCCGCCCTGCTCACCGCCCTCGTCGCGTTGCCGGCCCTCGCCGATGACGTCGACACCTTCATCGACCAGGCGCTCAAGACGATTCCCGAGCTGCAGGCGGCGCAGGCCGACGCCGCCGCTGCGCAGGAGCGCGTGCCTCAAGCCCAGGCCTGGCCCGACCCGATGCTGCAGGTGGGCGTGCAGAACGACGGCTTTCGCCGCTGGCAGGTAGGCGTGAACGAGATGAGCTGGGTGAGCGTCATGGCGTCGCAGACGATTCCCTTCCCGGGGAAGACGTCGGGCGCGGTCGAAGCGGCGCGCGTCACCCAGACGAAGGCGCGGGTGGAGCGTGTTCGCCTCACGGTCATCGCCGAAGTGCGTCGCAGCGTGCTGGCGTTGCAGCTCGCGCGGGCGCGGCTCTCGGTGCTCGACGCGTCGCGGAAGGTCGCCGAGCAGGGCATCGCCATCGCGAAGGTGAAGCTCGAGAGCGGTGAAGGCACGCAGGCCGACGTGCTGCGCGCGACGGTCGAGCTGGGCCGACTCATGCAGCAGCAACGCCGGCTCGAGTTCGACGCGGTGACGGCGACGCAGGCGTTGAATCGCCTTCGCGGCGTGAAGGAGGAGGTTGGCGCGCTGCGTGCGCTCGCGCTGCCCTCGCCCACGCTCGCCGCGCCAGAGCCAGCGCCCGAGCTCGACGAGGCACACGCCTCGAAGCTGGAAGCCGAAGCGCAGCTCGTGCTCGCCGGAAAGGCGGCGCTCCCCGACCTCTCGGTCTCGGCAGGCGTGATGGTGCGGGGCAGCCTCGAGCCGATGTGGACGGTGTCGGTGGGCGCTCCGGTGCCGGTCGTCGGGCTCGGCCGTCGCCAGCACGCGCTCGAGGAGGCCCGCGCGATGGTGAGTGCTGCCGAACGCAGACTCGAGGCCCTCACCCAGCAGCTCGACCTCGCGACGACTCGACGACAAGCAGAGCTCGAGAGCCTGCTGCAGCGTCACCAGCTGCTCACGGGCCTTGCGCGAGACGCCGAGTCGACGACCGACGCCGTGCTCTCGCAGTACCGCATCGGGAAGACGCCGTTCACCTCTGTGCTCGAGGCCAACGCAGCGCGCCTCTCCATCGCCGACGAGTTGCTTCAAGTCGAAGCCGACGCCTGGCGCCTTCACATCGCTCACGACGAACGAGTCTCCTCATGACGACCGCACGAACCATCGCCATCACCGCTGCGCTCACCGTGCTCGTCGCCGTTCCCGTGACGGCGTGGGTGACGGGTCATCACGCCCACGAGGTCGAGGAGCAGTCTTCCTCCCAAGAGACGTTCACCTGCCCGATGCACCCCACCGTCGTGCAAGACCACGCCGGCACGTGCCCCATCTGCAGCATGAAGCTCGTGAAGTCGGTGACGGCCATCGAGCAGAAACAAGACGAGCTCGCCGTCATCTCGGTCGACGCTTCGAGACAGCAACTCATCGGGCTGGCGCGTGGCGTGGTGGAACGCGGAACGCTCGGTGGCTCGCTCCGCACCAACGCGCGCGTGGCCGTCGACGAGACGCAGGTGCGGCGCATCAGCCTTCGCGTGCCGGGCTACGTCGAGCGGCTCTTCGTCGACTTCGTGGGCAAGCCGGTGCGCAAAGGCCAGCCGCTCTTCACGCTCTTCAGCCCCGAGGTGTTCGCCGCCGAGCAGGAGTGGCTCGTCGCGCAGCGCACCGCAACTCCAGGCCTCGCGCAGTCGGCGCGTCGCAAGCTCGAGCTGTGGGGTGTGCCCGAGAGCGAGCTCTCGCGCCTCGAGAAGGAGAACACGGCGTCGCAGACCGTGACGTTCACCGCTCCCGTGTCAGGCGTCGTCACGAAGAAAGAGGTGGTCGAAGGCGCGCGGCTCGAAGCGGGTGCCATGCCGTTCGAGGTGTCTGACCTCTCGACCGTGTGGGTGCTCGCCGAGGTCTACGAGACCGACCTGCGCTTCGTCGGCGTCGGGCAGAACGCGAAGCTCACCGTGCCTTCGATGCCGGGCCGCGAGTTCACCGGCACCGTGCGCTTCATCGACCCGATGCTCGACGCCGCCTCGAGGACCGCGAAGGTGCGCGTGGCGTTCTCGAATGCCGACGGCGCGCTCAAGCCCGAGTCGTTCGGAGAGCTCGTCATCGCGCGGCAGGAACGAACGGTGCTCCGCGTTCCGACCGACGCGCTCATTCGTGGAGGCACGCGCGACGTGGCCTTCGTCTCGCGCGCCGATGGGCACTTCGAGCCGCGTGAGGTCGTGCTGGGCGAGGTGACGCGCGAGTACGCCGAGGTGTTGAGCGGTCTCGAGGCAGGGGAGTCGGTCGTCACGCGCGCCAACTTCCTCATCGAGTCGGAGTCGCGGCTGCGGGCGTCGGTCGCGCGGCTGGCGTCTGCGAAGGCGTCTGCTCCTTCTGCCGAGCGCGAGCCATGATTCGCAGCGTCATCCGGTTCTCGGCCGAGAACCGGTACCTCGTCATCGCCGCGGCCATCGTCGCGCTCGCCTTCTCGTGGCACGCGATGAAGACGATGCCGCTCGACGCGTTGCCCGACCTCGCCGACACGCAGGTCATCGTCACCGCGCGCTGGGAGCGCAGCCCCGACCTCATCGAAGACCAGGTCACGTACCCCATCGTCACCTCGCTGCTCGGCGCTCCGAAGGTGAAGGCGATTCGCGGGTTCTCCGACTTCGGCGCCAGCTTCGTCTACGTCGTCTTCGAAGACGGCACCGACCCGTACTGGGCGCGCTCGCGCGTGCTCGAGTCGTTGTCGAAGCTCGAGTCGCAGCTGCCCGCTGGCGTGCGTGCCGAGCTCGGGCCCGATGCGTCGAGCGTGGGCTGGGTGTTCCAGTACGCCCTCGTCGACCGCACGGGCAAACACTCGACCGACGAGCTGCGCAGCTACCAGGACTGGTTCCTGCGCTACTCGTTGCAGTCGGTTCCCGGCGTCTCGGAGATCGCCACCGTCGGCGGGCAGGTGCGGCAGTACCAGGTGAACCTGAACCCGAACGCGCTCGCGGCGCACGGCGTCTCGGTGGGTGACGTCATCAAGGCGGTGCGTGCGGGCAATAGCGACGTCGGTGGGCGGCTCGTCGAGCTGTCCGGCCGTGAGCACATGGTGCGCGGGCGCGGCTACGTGAAGCGCGTCGAAGACCTCGAGCAGTTGGTGCTCAAGAGCGTCGACGGAACGCCCGTGACGGTGAAGCAGGTCGCGACCGTCACGCTCGGCCCCGAGCTGCGGCGTGGCGTGGCCGACCTCGACGGTGAAGGTGACGTCGTCGGCGGCATCGTCGTCATGCGCTCCCAAGAGAACGCGCTCGCCGTCATCGACCGCGTGAAAGAGCGGCTCGCGTCGCTGAAGCCGTCGATGCCCGAAGGCGTCGAGGTGGTGACGACCTACGACCGCTCCGAGCTCATCTCGGCGGCCATCGAGACCGTCAGCGACAAGCTCATCGAAGAGATGATCATCGTCTCGCTCATCATCCTCGTCTTCCTCTGGCACTTCCCGTCATCCATCGTGCCCATCATCACGATTCCGGTGTCGGTCGCGCTGTCGTTCATTCCACTGAAGCTGATGGGTGTGAGCGCGAACCTCATGTCGCTCGCGGGCATCGCCATCTCCATCGGCGTGCTCGTCGACGGCGCCATCGTCGAGGTGGAGAACGCGTACAACCGCATTCACCACTGGATGGAGGGCGGCCGGAAGGAGGACTTCCACCAGGTGCGGCTCGCGGCGTTGCTCGAGGTCGGGCCCGGCGTCTTCTTCTCGCTGCTCGTCATCGCGGTCGCGTTCATTCCCGTCTTCACGCTCGTCGACCAGGAGGGCCGGCTGTTTCGCCCGCTCGCGCTCTCGAAGAACCTCGCGATGGGCATCGCCGCGGTGCTCGCCATCACGCTGGACCCGGCGTTGCGCATGCTGTTCGCGCGCGTCGACCCGTTCACCTTCAAGCCGAAGTGGCTCGCCTCGCTCGCGTCGATGGCGCTCGTGGGAAAGTACCGCGCGGAGGAACGGCACCCCGTCAGTCGATTGCTGCATCGACTCTACGAAGGCCCATGCCGCTTCGTGCTCGCGCACCCGAAGTCGACGGTCGCGGTCGCGGTGCTGCTCATCGCCTCGACGGTGCCGCTGTATCGAAGCCTCGGCTCGGAGTTCATGCCGCCGCTGCGCGAAGGCACGCTGCTCTACATGCCGTCGGTCGTGCAGCCGGGGTTGTCGGCGGGTGAGGCGCAGTCGCTGCTCCAGGTGCAGGACAAGCTGCTGCGCACGGTGCCCGAGGTCGAGCGCGTCTTCGGAAAAGCAGGCCGAGCGAACACGGCCACCGACCCTGCGCCGCTCACGATGATGGAGACGACCATCGTGCTCAAGCCGCGTGGCCAGTGGCGCGAGGTGCCGCGCTGGTATTCGTCGTGGGCGCCCGAATGGCTGAAGGCGCCGCTTCGTACGGTGTGGAGCGATCGCCTCTCGGAGGAGGCGCTCGAGCACGAGCTCGACTCCCTGCTGCAGCTGCCCGGTGTGTCGAACGCGTGGACGATGCCCATCAAGGGGCGCCTCGACATGTTGTCGACGGGCATTCGCACGCCAGTTGGCATCAAGGTGCTGGGCGCAGACCTCGCGGTCGTCGAGCGCGTCGCCTCTGAAGTCGAAGCGGCCGTCTCGACCGTTCCCGGCGCGCGCAGCGCCTTTGCCGAGCGCACCACGAGCGGCGCGTTCCTCGACTTCGAGCTGCAGCGCGACCAGCTTGCCCGCTACGGCCTCTCGGTCGACGACGCGAACGAGGTGGTGACGACGGCCATCGGCGGTGACGTGCAGAGCGTGACGGTCGAAGGTCGTGAGCGCTACGGCATCTCGGTTCGCTACGCGCGCGACTTCCGCGAAGACCTCGACGCGTTGGAGCGCGTGCTGGTGCCGCTGCCCGGTGGTGGCCAGGTGCCGTTCGGGGCCATCGCGAAGGTGAAGGTGACGAAGGGCCCCGCGATGCTGCGCAACGAGAACGGCCTGCTGGCGACCTACGTCTACGTCGACTTCGACACGGCCGCTGTCGACGTGGGCACCTTCGTCGAGCACGCGAAGCAGGCGATTGCGTCGCGCGTGACGGTGCCGACCGGAGTCGAGCTCGTCTTCAGCGGCCAGTACGAGAACATGCTGCGGGTGCGCGAGCGGTTGACTGTCATTCTGCCGCTCACGCTGTTGCTCATCTTCGCGTTGCTGTTCCTCAACACGAAGTCGGCGTTCAAGTCGGCGCTCGTGATGCTCGCGGTGCCGTTCTCGGCCATCGGCGCCCTGCTGCTGCTCAAGGTGCTCGGGTACCACCTCTCCATCGCGGTCTGGGTCGGGCTCATCGCGTTGATGGGCCTCGACGCCGAGACGGGCGTGTTCATGTTGTTGTTCCTCGACCTCTCGGTCGAAGAGGCGCGGCAGCGAGGTGCGCTGTCGACGCGCGCCGAACGAGTCGAGGCGCTCGTGCACGGTGCCGTGAAGCGCGTGCGGCCGAAGGCGATGACGGTGTTCGCGGCAATGCTCGGGTTGTTGCCCATCATGTGGTCGACGGGCGCGGGCGCAGACCTGATGAAACGAATCGCGGCGCCGATGGTGGGCGGGCTGGTGACGAGCTTCGTGCTCGAGTTGCTCGTCTACCCGGCGGTGTACCTGCTGTGGCTCGAGCGAAATACGCCAGCCAGTGAAGGCGTGGCTCCTGCGGTCGAGCCGGTACACTCGCCGGGGTGAAGACGGCGGTTCCCCTCGAGCGTGTGCGTGGGTGCCTGTGGGGCGTTGCCGTTGGTGATGCGCTCGGGCTGCCGATGGAGGGGCTCGCGCCAGCGACCATCACGCGGCGCTTCGGCGCGCTCGACCGTTTTCATCTCGTCGGGCGTACCGGCTTCGTCTCTGACGACACCGAGCAGACGGCGCTCGTCGCGCAGGCCCTGACCGAGAGTGTGGATGACGACCGCGTGGTGGCGCGTTTTCGCCGGCATCTTCGCTGGTGGTTCGCGCGACTGCCTTTCGGCATCGGGTTCGCGACGCTGCGGTCGTCACTGAGGTTGTGGCTGGGCTTCTCTCGCTCGGGCGTGTCGTCGGGAGGCAATGGTGCCGCGATGCGTGCGACCATCGTCGGGGTCGTGCTGGGAGACCGCGAACGTCGCCGCACGCTCGGGCGCAGGCTCGCCGAGGTGACGCACACGCACCCGCTCGCGGTGGAGGCAGCGCTGTACGTCGCCGAGGTCGCTGCGCTCGCGGCGCGCACGGAGTCGTCGACGAATCGGGTCGAGCTCGTTCGATCGGCCGCGGCAGTGGTGACGGAGCAGCCGCTGAAGGACGCCATCAGGCGCGCGCTGGAGCTGCCCGCGGATCCACTCGAGGCGGGCAGGGCGCTCGGCACGACGGGCTTCTCGCTGCACTCGGTTGGCATCTGCACGTGGGCGTTCGTTCATGGCGCGACGCTGCACGACGCGCTTCGACTCGTGATTCGCGCCGGCGGAGACACGGACACGCACGGCGCCATCGTCGGTGGGTGGAGCGGCGCGTTGTTCGGCGATGCGGCGGTGCCCCCATCGCTCGTCGCGTCGCTGGCTCGTGGACCGTTCGGAGCGAGGCACCTCGATGGGCTCGCGCACGCCCTCGCGTCGGGGGCGCCCGCACCATCATGGTCAGCCACCGTCGCGCTGCTGAGAAACCTCGCGCTCTACCCCGTCGTGTTGGCTCACGGCCTGCGTCGCCTGATTCCGTTCGGCTGAGCTATCGTTTGCGCATGACGGCACAGCGGAGACTGCTCCTGACCTATGCCCAGTTCCTCGAGCTCGAAGCTGCGGAGCCGAACACGAGGCACGAGTTTCTGCGTGGCGAGGTCTGGGCGATGGCCGGCGGTACGCCCGAGCACGCGCTCTACGCCGCAAACTTCATCAGACTCGTTGGTGGCGCACTCCGGGGGCCATGCGCTCCCTATGGGTCAGACCTTCGTGTGCGGGTCGAGGCAACCGACCGAACGACCTACCCGGACGGCATCGTGATCTGTGGACCTCGCGAAGTCTCGGCGAGCGACCAGAACGCCATCACCAACCCCACTCTGATCCTGGAGGTCACCTCCGATGGAACGGAGGCTGACGATCGCGGCGAAAAATTCGCCCACTATCGCCACCTGCCGGCGCTCCGCGAGTACGTCATCGTCAGCCACCGCCAGCAGCGGGTCGAGGTCTACCGGCGTGAGACGTCTTCCTGGAGCTTGCGTGAGTACCTGCCCGGCTCCGAGGTCGAGTTGGCCAGCCTCGAGGTGAAGCTGCCCGTCGTCGGAATCTACGACGACCCCAACAGGCCTAGGTGAGCGTCACCGTCTCGAGGTCGGCCCAGTTCTTCCCGGCCTCGACACCCACGACGAGCGGCACCTCGAGCTGAAAGGCGTTGCGCATCGTGTCTGCGCACAGCCGCGCCGCGCGCTGGAGCTCCTCTTCGGGCACCTCGAACAACACCTCGTCGAGGATCTGCAGCAGCGGCACCGTCTTCAGGCCCTCTCGGCGCAGCGCCTTGTCGACGTCGAGCAGCGCGCGGCGAGAGACGTCCGACACCGAGCCTTCGTGCGTCGCCCGTCGCGCGAGCCGCTCCGCGTACGAGAGCAACATCGAGTCGAGCGACTCGAGCCCGCCGATGGGCCAGCGCCGGCCAGAGATGGTGACGATGAAGCCGCGCTCCTTCGCGAGTCGAAGCTGCTCGTCCTGAAAGGCGCGCACCTTCGAGTAGTGCTGGTCGAAGCGCGCGATGTACTCCTTCGACTGCGCGGGCGTGATGCCCAGCTGCATGCCGAGCGAGCTCGCGCCCTGGCCTGCGAACGTCGCAAAGTTCACCACCTTGCCAACCTGCCGCTCGGCCAGCGTGAGCTCGGCCGCGGGTTTCTCGAGAATCGCTGACGCCGTGAGCCGGTGCATGTCGGCGCGCGTACGGAGCGGCCCCACGAGGTTCGGGTCCTTCGTGAGGTGCGCGAGCACGTAGAGGCCGAGCTGGTTGAAGTCGACCGACATGAGCAGCTTGCCCGGCGGTGCGACGAAGGCCCGGCGCACGCGCGACATCTCGGGCGTTCGTCCCGGCACGCGGCCGAGGTCGGGGTTCGTGTTGATGAGATGCCCCGAGAACGAGCGCGCGAGGTGGAATCGTGAGTGCACGCGGCCGTCGGTGTCGATGCAGCCGCGAAGGGAGATGAGCCACGAGTCACGCAGCCGGCGCAGCCCTCGCCAACGAAGCACGAGCGGCACGATGGGGTGCGCGTCGGAGATGCGTTCGAGTGCCTCGTTCGCGGTGCTCCAGCCCGTCTTGGTGTGCGAGACGATGGGCAGCTTCAGCTCTTCGAAGAGCACGGTGCCGAGCTGCTTCGACGAGTTGATGTTGAACGAGTGGCCCGCGAGCGCCTCGATCTGCGTGTTGAGCTCCTTCTCGATGGTGGCGAACGAGGCCTCGGCGCGCTCCAGCTCCGCCCGGTCGACCATGAGGCCGGTGAGCTCCATTCGCACGAGCGTGTCTTCGAGCTCGAGGTACTCGGTCAGCAAGGCGGGCTCGACACCCGGCGTGAGCTTTGCGCTGATGGCGGCCGACGCGTCGGCACGTTGACCGGCAACCTCGGCGGCGCGGTCGAGCGAGAATCCGCTCCACTTCTTCCGGGCGCGACCGGTGCCCAACACTTCGTCGTCATCGGGCATCGGCCGGCCGAGCACGTGCTTCGCGACGAGCGTGAGGTCGTGCGGCGCCCAGTTGCTGGGCTGCGTGAGGTGCGACGAACACGCGGAGTCACCGACGACGCCCGCGAGCGTGAGTCCCATGCGGCGCAGCGCCACCATCAGCGGCACCAGGTCATGGCCCTGCTTCGGCGCCGAGGCGTCGGTGAGCCACGTCACCAGCGTCGCCCACGCGCGGCCTTCGACCGCGACGTAACAGTGCTCGCCGTCACCGATGGAGAGGCCGATGCCGGTCAGCTTCTCTCCCGACGGCTCCGGGTCTTCGAGGAGCGCGTGCAGTGCGACCGGCTTGCCCTTCCACTTCGAGAGGAACGCGCTCAGCTGCGTCTCGTTCTCACAGACCTCGGAGCGCCTCGGCGTGTCGTCGGCGACGAGCAGCTCGGGGAACGCGAGCGCGTCGTAGAGCGCGTTGAGCGTGGCGGCGTTCGGCGGCTTCCACGGCAGCTCCTTCAGCGGGAGCGGGAGCGCCCGGTTCGTCGCAAGCCGCGCCTGCACCAGCTTCGCGGGCAGTTCGTCCTTCGCGGCCTTCAGCGCCTTCGCCACGCGACCGTCGAGGTCGTCGAGCTTCGCGAGCGCCGCGTCGACGCCACCGTGCTCGAGCAGGAACTCCGTCGCGCCCTTCGCGCCGATGCCCTTCACACCCGGCACCTGGTCTTCGTCACCCACCAGTGCGAGCCACTCGCCGACGAGCGGTGGCAACACACCGAAGCGCTTCTGGACGATCTCGATGGTGTAGCGAACGTCTTTGTTCGCGTCGAACCACCACACGTTCTCGGTGACGAGCTGCGCGTAGCGTTTGTCGACGGCGGCGACGAGCACGTCATCACCCGCGTCGACCGCGGCCTTCGCGTAGCTCGCACAGAGCGAGAGTTCGTCGGCGCTCTCGACCACGGTGAGCCCGAGCGCGCGACACAGCTCCGGTAGGCGGGGGAGCTGCGCCTTCAATACCTCAGGCCAGCTCGAGTCCTTCGCGGTCGGGTCGATGATGGCGACGGCACGAGTCGGCGCCTTGAACGCGATGCAGCGGGTGAGCGCACGCGCGACGGCGTAGAGCCCATTCGCTGGAGATCCATCACGCGCCTTGCGGTCGACGGGCACCACCTGAAACCCACGCCACAGCAGGTTCGTCGCTGACGCGATGAGCGTGCGCTCGGCCATGCACCGTTTGTAGTTGAGCGACCGCCACACGCCACTTCACGGCCCTGCTCAGAGCAGGTCGAGCGTCATCACCAGTCGGCGCGCCGTGCCGGGCGGGCTGCGATGCACGAGGCCTTTGCCTTTGAAGGTGGGCCACGCCTCGCCCTTGAACAGACCAACGTCGCGCGTCTCGAGGTGATGGAGCGCCGCGCCGCTGGTCTCGACCGCCGATTCCTTCGCACCCAGCAGCTTTCGTCGAACGTCGGCGTCGGCGAGGAACTCGGTGCCCGTTCCCGAGAACACGGCGATGAGGCGGCACACGACGTCGTCGACATGAAACCGGGGACACATCGGCGTGTTCGACAAGCTCAACCGCGCGCCGATGCGCTCGGCTTCGAAGAGGTCGGCGAAGAGCGACACGAGCGGCCGTGCAGCGTCGAGCCAGACGGCGCCACCAGCGTGCCCCTCCATCCACGGCAGGGCGAACTCGAGCGTCTCACCCGCGGGGCTCGTCTCCTTCGTGAACTCGAACGCAGGCACCGTCGTCGCGAGCGCGTCGAGCGTGGCGCACGCCTCCGTCGACAAGGAGAGCGGAGCCACCGCGAGGGTCAGCTCCGGCTCGTAGATGCGGAAGAGCTCGTCTTGCGTGTCGAGACGAACGGCGTGCGCAGGCCAGGTCATTGGGGAGATGGGTACTTTCGTTCGACGACGCAGAGGCCTTCACCGGCGTTGGCGTGACCGAACGTCGACAGGTTGTAGGCCATGTAGTCCGAGAGGTCCTTCAGGCCCGCTGCGCCACCGGCCGGGTTCACCGGCACGCCCTTCGGGTCGAGCGTGAGCCCGCCCATCGTGCGCTCACCCATCTGCACCGCGCCGCAGTAGCGGAACGGCACCCGGTTGCCCTGCGCGTCACTCACCGCCTCGAAGTCGACGCCCGTGATGTCGGCGTTGGAGACCGACACGTTGGCAGGCGCAGCACCCGACGCGACCGACTTGCGCGCGGCGACGGCATCGAAGCGCAGCGGCGCGTCTTCTTCGAGCGCGTCCCAGAACGGGTGGTCGTTGTGCAGCGTCATCTGCACCACCGCTTCGGCGCCGTTCGCCCCGAGCTGCACACCGCGGCTGTCGGCCGGCATCAGCTCCTGGTTCAGACAGTTCTTGTACGTCGCGGGCACCTTCCACCCGAACGAGAAGTTCACCACCTTCGGCACGCGGTTGAAGTCGTAGCTGGCGTTGGTGGAGCGGCACGCCGGCGTTCCCTGATCTCCCTTCCACGTCGCGGTGCCCTTCACCCAGTACGACCAGCCGTTCGCGCGCATCTGCTGGTACGCGGCCTTCGCGTCGCCATCGAGGTTCACGTCGATGGGGTTCGGCGCTGCTGCCACGAGGTCGTAGCCGAACGCGTACTTCGTGGTGGTGCCGAACGCCGGCGTGCCCGCCTTGAGCGACTGGTTGGTCAGCCGCACGAGGGCAAACGCCTTGCCCTCCATCTCCTTCGCGTCGAGCGGGCCGGGCTTCGCGAGGTCGACCGCCCAGGGCCCGTCTGCGCGCGCCACCGCCGCGCCCGTCATGCCCGGGTTGCCGGGCGACAGGTCGGGGTTCTCGGCGAGCGTGATGGCGTCGACGGTGACGAGCATGTGCTCGTAGCGAACCTCCCAGCCGTCGATGAAGTACGGCTCCATCGCGCCAGCCGGCGGTGGAAACGCGAAGCCCTCGGTCGCGCTCGCTTCGCCGGTGATGGTGAAGAGGAACGAGCCGTTCACTGCCGTCGTGGAGGGCGCCGTGAACGTGCGGAAGGTCGCGACGCCACCGTCGTCGACCACGCTCGAGCCAGCATCGACACCTGCGTCACTGCCCGAAGGCATCTGTCCGCACGCGCTCAACATCGCCATCGCCGCAAGGGCGCTCCACGTCGTCTTCATGATGTTCAGTCTCCTGGTCTCACTGCGGGGAATGCTGCGTTCATGGCGCCACCTCGAGCCGGTACGGACCGGCATTGGCGCGCAAGGCGTTGAAGAGGGCGGTGTCTGCCTGCTCCGCGGTGGCCGCGTCGTCGCGGAACCGGTAGCGCGGCGGCGTCATCGAGAGCTGCTCGAGCGTCGCGAAGTTCACCGAGCCAAAGAAGGCGCGCGGGTCGACGAGCAGCTTCACGGTGGCGCCCTGCGAGAGCGTGGTGTCGAACGCGATGGGCGTGACGATGCGTTGCTCGCAGATGGGGTTGCTCGACGGCAGCGCCGGGTTGCGCGGCGGCGTCACGCGGTTGGTGCCGATGTGGAAGCTCGCGGCGAAAGGGTACGTCTCGGAGCCTCGCGTCGCTTCGCCTTCGACCTTGAGCACCACCGTGCGCTCGTCGCTCGCGTTGACGTCGCCGTTGGTGAGCCAGAGCGAAGCGGAGCGCGTCGGCAGGTCGCTCCCCAGACCCTGCACCGGGAACGGCTGTGGGGTGGGGTCGAGCGCGTCGATCTCGAGCCCGCCTCGCACCTCACCCGTGGTGATGCCCGGCGCGACGCACGGTGCCTCGAGCGACCCCGAGGCCGTCATCGGCTCCACCGTCGAGAAGTACAACGCGCCGACGAACACGCGCGCCGTCGTGAGCGTCACGTCGAAGCCGCGCGGCGTGGTGAAGCGCAGCGGCTGGCCCTGCACCGCGCCGATGTCGGGAGCGGCAGCGCCCGTCGCCTGGAACGTCACCAGCGAATTGCCCGTGGAGTTGATGCAACCACAGAGCAGCAACAGCAGCCCGACGCGCTTCACGTGGCACCTCCCACGTTGAACGCGATGGTGAGCATCAACGCCCTCGGCGCGCCGGCCGTGAAGTGGCGCACGGGCACCAGCGTGGGGAACGGCGGCGTCGTCTGGAAGTCGGAGGCGAAGTTGAACTCCGAGAGGCGGTAGCGGTTGTCGAAGAGGTTCGTCGCCGCGAGGCCCACCGTGACGAAGCGCCACGAGACTTCACCGTTGAGGTCGGTGACGAAGATGACGTCGCTGCGTTGGCCGAAGGGCAGGGCGCGCCGGCCGACGTACGTGACGCCGACGCCAGCGCTCGCGCGCACCGGTGAGTCGAAGAGCTTCCACGGCAGGTCGTGAAAGACGGCGCCATCCATTCGGAGCACCACGTCGGGCACGTAGGGAACGAGCAGGCCCGTGTCGTCGAACTGCGAGCGCACGAACGTCGCGTGGCCCTGCACGTCGAAGAACGAGCTGCGCGCGCGGGCCTGCACGAGGGCGCCGAGCCGCGAGGTGCTGCCGCCGATGACGTTGCGGCCCTCCTGCTCGCTGAAGACGATGTCTTTGTCGACGCGCGTGACGAAGACGAGGAAGCGAGCGCTCACGTCGAGCCAGTCGTCGAAGAACTTCGACGAGTACATGACGCCGCCTTCCCACGCGCGAATCGAGGCGAAGGGCGTCTCTTTGCTCTCGGTGACGAACTGCGGGTCGATGCCGCGCACGCCGTCGCCAAAGCTGCCGGTCAGCGTGATGCCCTTGAACGGGCCGATGAGCAGTGACGCGCGCGGCATGACGGCGAGGCCGAACGCCGACACCCGCTCCGTCGGCTCGCGGTACTGGCCGAAGTCACGCTGCGACAGACAGCTCGCGTCACCTGGTGGGTTCGAGGCGGCGGGCCTTCGCACGTCGTCGACCGCGCAGGCGTTGTTGACGAGGTACGTCAGCAGGTCGGCGCGAACGCCACCGCGCAGCGAGAGCCAGGGCGTGAACGACAGGTTCGCGTCGCCGTACAGGCCGATGTCCGACAGGCGCGACGAGAGGTCGTACTCCTTCTTGTAGGGCGTGTTGATGTCGGCGCCGGCGAGAACGCGCTGCTGCTGGCCCGAGACGACGTCGTAGCGGGCGAAGTAGCCGAGCTCGAGCTCCTGGTTGCGCTCGAAGAGGGCCTTGCGCAGCTTGCCGTACCCGCGCGCCGTCAGCGTCAGCGCCTCGGTGTCGCGGTCGAGCAGGTCGCCCCGCTGCCCGTGGGGTGATTGGCGCGCCAGCTGCTCGTCAGAGAGAAAGCCCGTGAAGTTCTCGCGCACGCGGCTCGAGCGGAAGACGACGGCGGCCTGCTGGTGCGCGGTGAAGCCGCCGAGGTGGTAGTGCACGTCACCCGAGAGCGAGGCCCGCGACGCTTCACCGCCCTGGCGCGGGTCGTAGGTGTCGAAGAAGCCGACGCGGCCGGCCTGCAGGTCGTCGTCACGCAGCACGCCCGCCGAGCGGAAGCCTGCGGTGTAGCCGATGGCCTGCAGCCTGAAGCTCGTCGTCTCAGACAGCCGCCCTTCGTAGCCCGCCGCCGCGCGTGCGCTCTGCGAGCCGCGGTTGACGCCGAAGCCATCGGAGCGCTGCAGCGACACCCCGCCGAACGTCTTCGACGACGCCGAGTCGGGGCTCCACAGCAGCACGAGGCGCTGGGTGTTGAACGAGCCGTACGTGCCCTTCACCGTCAGGCCCTTCCTGGTGAGGCCAAGCTCGTACTCGGCGCTGCCCGCGACGGCGTAGTTGCCCTGCCGCGGGTCGAAGGGGCCCTCGATGACGCGCAGGTTCTCGATGAGCTCGGGGATGATGAAGTTCAGGTCGGCGTAGCCGTTGCCGTGCAGGTTGCCCGAGTCGTTCACGGGCACGCCGTCGACGCTCAGCTCGATGTCCTGGCCTTCGCGGGCGTCGAAACCGCGCATGAAGATGCGCTCGGGGTGGCCGTCGCCGCCTTCGTTGGTGAGCAGCACGCCGGGCGCGAGCTTGAGGCGTTCGCCGCCGGTCTGCACCGGCACGAGGCTGAGCTGGCCGATGTCGATGTTGAGGTCGCTGGCGCCGCGCGACTTCGGGGTGAGGCGCCCGGTGATGACGGTCGACATCACGTGCTCGGCGTGGCCACCGTCGAGGCTGTCCTCCATGACCTCCGAGGGGTGGGGCGGGTGCTCGGGCACGCCCCCGTCGACGTCGACGCCGCCGTCTTCACCGCCGTCGCTCGGCATGACGATGGAGGGCATCGCGAACGACAGGCGCGTGCGGCTCGCGACGAGCGTGCCTTCGTGCACCGCGGGCTTGAACGACCACTTCGAGAGGGCCTCTCTCGCGGCCGCGTCCCACACCGGGCCTGCCGACTCGAGCACGACGATGTCGCCCGCCGTGCCCTTCTCGGTCACGGTGAACTCGAGCAGCACGTGGTCTTGCGACGGTGGTGGCGGGTTGTCGGGCATGCGGGCTTCGACGCGGGTCAACACTTCGGGTGGGGTCACCTCGCCGGCGAGCACCGGCCCCGCGAGGAGCACGGCGAGACAGACGAGCGATGAACGGAACGAGCGCATACGACCCCCGAGAGGACGGCGAGACGAACGACCGGAATGGACGACTCCGGTCATCGAGACTGGGCTGTATCGGAGTTGAGCGCGGGTGTGGCGCTCAGACGTGCGCGGGCGGTGAGGCCTTGGGGGCCATCAACCACAACGCGTACGGTGCGAGGTGCTGCTGATCAGCGAGGTGCGGCGTGACGTCGAGCTCGAGGCTGGGCCCAGCCGCATCGACGTTGGCCCTGAACGAGAGCGTCTCGGGCGTGCCGTGGCACGGCGTGTCTCCCCAGGCCGCGTCGTCGCCGCCGTCGGTCTCACAGAGGCTGCGGTCGTCGTGCGCGTGCAGGTCGAGCGAGGCGTGCAGCTCGACGACCGACCCCGACGTGCTGACCGTGTGCCGCTCGAGCGCCATGTGCCCGACGAGCAACACCTCGAGCGCGATCATTCCCAGCGCGAGGGCCGCGCGGCTGATCAGACGATGGTGCAGGGCAGTCACGACGGGCTGTCAGATACGAGCCCCGTCGGCCGGTGTCAAGGCTACCTGTAGCTGTGTTGCAACATCAACGCGCGAGGCGAGTGGGATTCCGAAGGCCGGGCCGCGCTAGACGCGCCTCATGCGTGTGTCGGTGGTGCTCGTGCTGTCATTCGTTCCCGCGTGTCAGTGCTTCGTGCCCGTCGACGAGCGCTCCGACGCCGGAGCCGTCGACGCATCGGTCGATGCGGGAGTCGTCGCGCGCGACGCGGGCTTCGTGCCCGATGGCGGTCTCGAGTGCCTGACGGCCGCAGATTGCACTGGCGCTCCGTGGGCGCGGCGCTGGTGCGCGGGCATCGACGCGGGCTTCTCGTGCGTGGTGAACCGCTGCGTCTCTCAGTGTGAAGGCGAAGCAGGGCGAACCTGCACGCCCGATGCTGGTGGCGACTGCCTCGAGTGCACCGGCACGCCGCCGCTGTGCGAAGAAGACACCTGCCCGACCGACGCCTTCAGCGCGACCATCTCGTCGCTCGAGTGCCGGGCCGGCTTCACGCCGTCGCTCCTCGAAGGAGACACCATCTCGTTCGTGCCGCTGCATGGCGCGAGCTGCGAGCTGTCGGTGAGTGGCCCGCGCCGCGGCCTCGGCCAGGTGATTCGAGACCGCTTCGGGGCAAGTCACTTCTGGTTCATTCGCGAGCTGGGTGGAACGTGTGTTGGCTCGGCGCTGCCGACGGGGGCGATTCGGTCGACGGTCGCCTGCCCGCTGTGCAGCTTCACCGTCGAAGGGTTCTGATGCGACCCGACTGGGAGGCTCAGGAGCTCGCGCGGGAGGCGTTCGAGAAGCGGCGGCAGCGGCGCACGTGGGTCATCGCCTTCGGCATCGTTCCCGTCCTCGCGACGCTGGGCCTCATGGCGGCTGGGTTGTTGCGCTTCGACAGCGCCGGCCGGTTCAGCGAAGGGCAGGAGCTGCTCGAGAAGCTCGCGCAGCAACAGCTCGAACATCGGCAGAAGACCGGCCGGTGGGCGAGCCACTTCACCGACCTCTCGTTGCCGCCGCCGACGTTCTTCACCTGCTTTCTGTCGGAGGAAGACGTGCTGCGCCCGACGGCTGACGAGGCGACGGGCGTGGAGTTCAAGGAGCTGCCGGGCGTCGCCGATGAGCTCGCGCTCGGCGTGACGTGTGACGACGGCAGGGCCTGTGACTACCTCGCGGCTTGCGCGGCCCGGTGGGAGTGGAACGGCATGATGACGGTCTGGTTCGTCACCTCTCGGGCGCTGCCTGATGGCTCGAGAAAGGCCCACGTGCCCTTCAGCCCCGGAGCCGTTCCGTGAGCCGTGCATCACCCGGCGAGTCGCGGTGTCTTCTCTTCATGAATCGAAGGTGGCTGTTGGTGATGGGCCTCGTCGCGGCGTGCGGGCCGAGCGCAAAGCCGTGTGGCCCGAGCACGTGTTCGGGGTGCTGTGACGCGAGCGGCGCGTGCCGGCAGACAGGCTCCAGCTCGGCGTGCGGCGTTGGCGGAGCGCTGTGTCAGCAATGCTCGGGAAGCGCCTCCTGCGCCGCGGGCGTCTGCACGTCCTTCGGAGCCGGTGGTGGCAGCGCGGGCGGTTCTGCGGGCGGCACCGTCGGCGGCGGAAATGCCGCGGGTGGCGCTGCTCCCGGTGGAGGCGCTGCAGGTGGAAACGCCGCAGGTGGAGCTGTCGCCGGTGGAAGTGCCGCAGGTGGAAGTGCCGCAGGTGGAAGTGCCGCAGGTGGAAACACCGCCGGTGGGAGCGCGGTGTTCGACTCCGGCGTCGTCGACTCGGGCGTGCGTGACGCGGGTGTCGGGCGCGATGGCGGTTGCACGCTCTCGTTCGGGCCCCTGCGCACCCAGACCGGCGGAGGCGTCTTCATGGCGACCGGCGACTACGACCACGACGGCCGGCCCGACCTCGCGTGGTCGAACCCGTTCGGAAACGAAGTCGCGGTCTCGTTGAACTCCGCGACGGGCCTGCGCCCTGCGGTGCGCACGCCGTTTTCGAACAACTCGTGGCCCGCGGCCCTGGCGTCGGCCGACGTCGACCTCGACGGCTTCGATGACCTGGTCGTCGGCGCCTTCTTCGCGAACGAGCTCGTCTTCGTGCGCAACGACCAGCAGGGCCGCTTCGCCATCACCACCCGCTACCAGGTGCCCAACGTGTGGGCCGTCAACGCCGCGCCCCTCGACAACGTGCTGGGCAGCGACTTCGTGGTCGCCAACGAGCTGCAAGACGTGCTCGTGCTGCGCAACGTGAATGGAGCGCTCGCGCTGCCGAACCCCTGGGCGACCGACGCGGGCCTTCAGGTTCGCGGCAACTGCGTGGGTGACCTGCGCAGCATCGGCGTGAACGACCTCGTCGCGCTCTCGGGCCTCGGGCCAGGCGTGCTCACCGTGTTGCGCAACGACGGCAACGCGCGCTTCAGCATCGTCGACCAGCTCTCCACCATCAGCCGACCGCTCACCTGCACCATTGGAGACTTCGACGGTGATGGGCGCGCCGACCTCGTCGTCACCACCATCGACGCCACCGTCGAGCTCTTCCGGCAGACCTCGGGGCGGCTGCAGTTCTTGGCGTCGTTGCCTGGGCTCAAGAGTGAGGCGCCCGCCGCCCTGAAGGACCTCGATTTCGATGGTGTGCCCGAGCTCGTCATTCCCAACAGCGTGGGTGACGGCGGCGTCTACGTCGTGCGCGCGTTCTCAGACGGAGGCCTGCTCGGGCCGACGCGGCTCATGCCCTCTCCCAACGCAGCCGCCGCCCTGCTCATCGTCGACATCGACGGTGACGGGCTCGACGACGTCGTCGGCTCGGGTGGCGGCCAGACGTTCGTGATGCCCAACACCTGCCACTGAGGGCATAAGGCGCGCGTGGCCCGCTCCGCCCGACAGCGCGCGACCGACTGGGTGTACGCGAACGTGTTCGCGCCGGTGGGAGCGTTGTTTCTGAAGCTGCTCTGCGCGACCTGGCGGTGGGACGTGAGTGGCCTCGAGAACATGGTGCCCTTCTGGCGCGAGGGCCGCCCCGTCATCGTCTGCTGCTGGCACGGCCGCCTCATCATGTTGCCCTGGGCGTGGATGAAGCACGGCGGCGGCGACGTGTACGTGCTGATGGGCAAGAACCGGAACGGCGAGCTCATCACCCGCGTCGTCGCCCGCTTCGACATGAAGGCGATTCGTGGCGGCAGCCGCAGCGGCGGCAAAGAGGCGCGCGACGAGATGGCGCGGCTGGTGAAGACCGCTCCCGGCACCACGCTCGCGCTCACCCCCGACGGCCCGCATGGCCCGCCGCTCGTCTCGAAGCCCGGCACCGCGCAGGTGTCGCGCGAGTGTTCACTGCCCGTCGTGTGGGCGAGCGCGGCCGCTTCGTTCGCGGTGCACGTGCCCACGTGGGACTCGTTCACGCTGCCGTTGCCGTTCAGTCGCGTGAAGGTGCACTTCTCGAAGCCGATGTTTCCCGAACCGATGAGAGACGCGCCGCTCGAGCAGTACCGTGACGCGCTCGACGCGTTGGGAAGAGCCGAGCTCGCTGCCGTCGATGCGGCCGTGCGCTGATCAATCGAGCAGCAGGTGTGGCATCACCGCGAGCAACGCCGCGCCACGAGCCACCGCCGTCTGTGGGTCAGACTCGATGTCGAGCGGCACCGGCAATCGACGGCTCACCGCCTCGCGTACCTGCGGTACGAAGGTGGTGCCGCCGATGAGCATCACCTTGCCGAGCTCTTTCGTCTCGAGGCCCGCGGCGGTGACGGTGTCGCCCGTCACCTGAATGGAGCGGTCCACCAGCTCCTTCCACGGCCCCGTCACGTGCTCGCGGCTCACCATCACGTCGAGGTTTCTGCGGTGACCGGGAATGCCGAGCGCGTCGGGCACGAAGAAGCGCGCCTCTTTCGAGCCAGACAACGCGCGCTTCACCAGCTCGCATTGGCGCTGAATGCGGTCGAAGAGCAGCGCATCTTTCGTGACGTCGATGCTGGCCATGCCCCAGATGGCGTCGGCCACCCAGCGCGCGAAGGCGAGGTCGAAGTCGTTACCGCCGAGGCAGTCGTCACCGCCGACCGAACGCACGCTGATGCGCTCTCCCTGGCGCTGCACCACCGTGGTGTCGAGCGTGCCGCCGCCGAAGTCGTAGACGAGCGTCGGCGCCTCGGTGCCACCGGCTCCAGCGAGGCCTCGGGCGAGGGCGCCGGCGACGGGCTCCGAGACGATGCGCAAGACCTCGAGCCCCGCCATGCGGCCGATGCGCACCATCGCTTCACGCACGGGGGCTCCAGCGGCGACCGGCATCGTCATGAAGCACTTGCTGATGCTGCGCCCGAAGCGGGCCTCGGCGCGCTCCTTGAGGTGTCTGACGATGAAGCTCGCGACCTGACTCGCCGTGTACTCACCCGAGCGCGTCACCACGCTCACCTCTCGTTGCCCTGCGCCCTTCAGCTTGAAGGCCGAGCCCGCGTCGAGCACGCGCGCCGCAGGGCTGTCGAGCGGCCGGGCGATGACGCGCTTGATGCCCGCGATGGTGTTCACCGGGTCGGTCGCGCGCATGCGCTCGGCCTCGGCACCCACGAGCACCGGCCCCGACTTCGGAAAGTGCACCACGCTCGGAATGCAGGAGTCGCCGCGCCCATCGAGCGCGTAGTGAAAGCGGCCGTCGATGACGAGGGCGGCGGTGGAATAGGTCGTGCCCAGGTCGATGCCCAGGATCGCCTCTGACGAGACAGCCATGATGATCAAGTCATCGGCACGGCTCGCAGGTGCCAGCAGATCAGCGGCGTCAGAAACCTGACGCCATCACTTCGTGCGAAGGCACTGACCAGCGCCACCGTCGACGCGCACACACACGAAGCCGGCGTCGGGCAGACACTCTTCGCCAGCGCGCGCACTCGGGTCGCAGGGCAGGCCTTCGAGGTTGTAGTTGCCGAACAGCGAACAGCCTGCCGTCAGCAAACCGGCCGCGAAAAGAACGATGCCCAACGAACGCATGCGCGCTGTCTACCACGACAGCGGCTCAGGGGCCGACGGTCACCAGCGTCTCTTTGCCGAAGTCGAGCACGCGGCGGGCGACCTCGAGCACGTCGTTCGCGGTGACCGACTCCATCTCGTCGGCGTAGCGCAGGTACTTCTCGGGCCCCAGGCCGTAGCAGGCGTCGAGCGCCATCGTGGCCGCGCGCGCGCCGTTTCGTTGCAGGCCGATTTGCTGCGTGCCGACGAGGTAGCGCTTCGCGCGCAGCAGCTCGTCATCGCCGACGGGCACGTCCTTCAGCTTCTGCAGCTCTGCGCGCATGCCCGCGAGCGCCGCGTCGACCTTCTCGGGGCTCGTCGCCATGTAGACGGCGAAGTAGCCGGGGTCGACGCCCTCGAGCGTGGTCGACGATACGGAGTAGGCCATGGAGCGTTTGTCGCGCAGCTCGATGAAGAGCCGCCCGCTCTGGCCCGAGAGCAGGGTCGACAACACCTCGAGCGGCCGGCGCCAGTCGTCCGTCACGCGCGCGCCAGGAAAGCCGAGCACGAGCTGTGTCTGGGCCTTCGCGAGCGTGCGCTTTGCCTGACGAGGCGCTTCCACCATCGGCTCCACCGGCACCGACGGCGCGAGCGGAGTTGCTCTCGATTGTCCGAAGGCCTTCGTCGCCGCCTCGAGCACGGCCTGCGTGTCGACGTCGCCGACCACCGCGAGCGTCAGGCGTGACGGGTCGAACCACGTCGCGTGAAAGTCCCTCAGCATCGCGGGCGTGAGTGTCTCGACCGACGCCTTCTCGCCCGAGAGTGACAACCGGTACGGGTGCTTCGTGAAGAGCGTCTTCGAGAACAGCTCGAAGGCCACCGATGAGGGCCGGTCCTCCCGCGCGGCGATGTCCTGCAGCTGCAGGTGCCGCTCCC
>JAEUJR010000034.1 GCA_016793585.1 Archangium sp. | reverse complement strand
ACGAGCGAGAGGAGCAGCGAGGTCAGGGGAAGTACCCCGGCTCGAACGCGTCGGCGAAGTCGGTCGCGTTCTGCACGCGCGGGTTGATGGGCAGGCGGAAGATGCGCTCCACCGACTTCACGAACGAGCTGTGGCTGAGCGAGCCCGCCATCGCGTGACCCGGCTTCACGTGCGGGCCGACGACGATGAACGGCGTCGTGCTGGCGAGCGCGGGCTCGTCCCACACGATGAACAACACGCCGCCGTGCGCCTGAATGAACGAGAGAATGGGCGGCACCGCGCTCGCGAGGAAGCTGTCTCCACCGCCGATGCACGCCGAGATGGTGAGCCCGCTCGTGCAGCCGTTGGAGCAGCCGCTCGCGCCGTGCATGTCGTTGCAGAGGTCGGGCGTGATGAAGGTGTAGTTCGCGACGTCCATCGCGGCGAGGTCGGCAGCGAGGCCCGCGTGCGTGTACGGGCGGTGACGCGAGGCGCACGCCGCGTTCGTCGCAGAGGGCGGGCTGCCCGAGACGTCGTGGAAGAAGATGAACGGGTCGTGTTTCGGCGCGTAGAAGCCGTCGCCGTTGATGGGGCAGGCGCCGGTCGAGGCGTTGAGGCCCTGTTGGTACGAGCGCCACGTCTTGCCGGCCGCGACGAGCTTGGTGGCGATGTGGTTCGTCTCGTTCGTGCTGTTGCTCGCTGACGGGTTGTCGTCGGTCGAGAACGTCGTGTCGGCGTAGACGTTCGTGCCGCCCTCGAGCCAGAGGTAGTGCGGCTCGCTCACGACGAGCGCTCCGAGCACGTCGGCGTAGTTGGTCGCGTACGAGTACTGCGCGCGCAGGGTCTGGTTGATGTACGTCGCGCTCGAGCTTCCGTAGACGCCGATGATGCCGGCCGCGTCCTGGTTCTCCATCGCGATGACGAAGACGTAGGGAATCGGAACTCCAGCGTCGGCGACTCCACCGGCTGATCCGCCTGCAATTGATCCACCCGCTGATCCGCCGGCAGCTGACCCACCCGCGCGCCCACCAGCCGACGCGGAGCCACCTGCCGTAGCAGCTCCACCAGTACCTCCAGCGGTCGCGGCTCCACCGGCGGCCGCAGCTCCACCAGCGCTCGCGGTTCCACCAGCCGTGACGAATCCACCAGCGCTCGCGGTTCCACCGGCCGCGACGAATCCACCGGCCGCGGCTCCACCTGCCGTTGCGGATCCACCAGCCGTGGCGGCTCCACCAGCGCTCGCAGCTCCACCAGCCGTCGCAGTGCCGCCCGCGCTCGCCGCTCCACCGCCAGCCGAGGCCGCTCCACCTGCTGCGCTCCCACCACCAGCGCCCTGCACGGGCATCTCACCGCAGGCGAGCAGTCCAGCCACCACACCAACTCCAAGAACGCGTCGCACCATGTGCACCCCGATGGGGGCGCACCTTCCTCAAGGAGCGCGACGCGCACAAGCCATCAGCCGCCGTGTCGCGAGATGACCCATGACCTCACGGCGTCGCGCCGTCGACCGTCATGGTCAGCTTCTCGTGCCAGATGCCAATGAGGCCGACGAGGCCGGGTGGCGTGTCGACGAGCGGTGTCTCGTAGGTCCACAGCGCTCCTGGCCGGCGGGCTTCACCGACTGCGATGTCGTAGTAGCCAGCGAGGCCCTTGTACGGGCACCACGTCGTCAGCGCGCTCCGGCGCAGCAACTCGAAGCGAACGTCGGCGCGCGGCAGATAGAAGCGAAGCGGCAGGTCGGTCTCGAACAACAGCACCGGTCTGTGGCTCTCGGCGATGACGGTGCCCTGCCACGAGACGACGATGTGGCGGGAGCTCTGCCGTACGTCGACTCGGTGCCGCGGGTCTCTGGGGTGTTCGCCAAAGACACGCTCGTCTTCTTCCCACCACTCGTCCGCGGCGCTCCACTTCACGGCGACCAGCCCGTCGTGCTCGGCCTCGATGGCCGCAGCGGGCGCGCTCACGTCTTCCTTCGGGAACAGCCAGAAGTTCGGAGGCCGTGGGCCAAACCCAATCTTCGCCCGGCGTGAATCGACGATGACGCGTCCGTCCTTCCAGGCACGAACACGGTACGGCGCAGGCTCGACTCGGGTGAGCGTCATGAAGTGGCTCCTGATGCGGGGGACGCCACCGTATGTCGCGCGGACCGATTCCGTTTCACTCTCGCGTGACGCTCATCGTCGCGAAGGTGGTGGCGGGCACCGAGCTGCCTGCCGCCCAGGTCGTGTCGTCGAAGGTGCCTGACGCGATGCAGGCCGACGTCTCCGAGGAGCGGTAGTAGCGCGGCGCTCCGCTCGGCACTCGCATCGCGGTGAAGTACGTGTGCCGGCCGGAGGCGTTGGTGAGGCGCAGGTGGGTGACCGTGCTCGTGGGTAGACCGGCGGCCGTCAGGGCGCGGTTGAGGTCGGCCGGGTCGTTCGCGGTGCTCGCGGGAATGGTGCAGGCGCTGTCGACGAACTCGCCACCTTCGGACGAGTCGAACGAGATGCCGAGCGGTTCACACAGCGGCGCGGCCACACCCTGAGCGACTGGCGTGCAGTAGAGCGAGAGCTGCGAGTCCCAGAAGATGGCGTTCACGTTCAGACCCCACGTGAGCGGTGCGCGGGCACCGTCGGCGCTCGTCACGTGCAGCGCGCGCAAGCGGGTGCCAGACGTCAGCTCCTGCCACGCGCGCCCGGTCGGTCCACTCGAGTGCCCACCACCCGTGCCCGACGTCGTCGAGCCGCCTCCCGCGCCCGTGTTCACCGACGCGCTTGGCACGCTGCACATCGCCTGCGAGCAGATGAGGCCGAGGCCGCACGAGCCACACGCCGCGCCACGCGCCCCACAGGAGGAGGCTGTGTTTCCGAGCTGACACGTCCCGCGCGCGTCACAACAGCCTCCACAGTTCGTGGCGTTACAGCGTCCACCAGACCCCTGAAGCGGGGCACAGCCAGCCACCAGCACCATCAGCAGCATCGTTCGCATGTCTCGTCTTGGAATGGGCGGCGACGAATTGTTGCGAGGCCGACGCCGATTCTCGCGCTCTGGCATGCTGGCCACCTCATGACGGTGTTCGTCATCATCGGAGTCGTCGCGCTGGTCGCCGTCGGTGGGCTCATTCTGCTGCTCGCGGCGAAGAACAACGTCACCGTCGTCGACGCGCCCAGGCTCAGGCCTCCGTCTGGAGTCGTGACGCCGCCTCCAGCTGGTCTGGGCGGCATCGTCGAGCTGCTCCGCGCCGGTCAGAAGATCGAAGCCATCAAGCAGTACCGTCAGCTCACCGGGGTCGGGCTCAAGGAATCGAAGGACGCGGTCGAGGCGATGGAGCGAGGGGAAGCCGCACCGGTCGTTCCCACAGCTCCGGCGCCGGCCTCGAGCGTTCAAGCGCTGCTTCGCGAGGGCCGGAAGATCGAAGCCATCAAGCTGTACCGCGAGCAGACCGGCCTCGGGCTCAAAGAAGCGAAAGACGCGGTCGAGGCGATGGAGCAGGGCGCGCAGGCCCTGGCGCCGCCTCCGTTGCAGACGCCTCCGCGCACCATCACGAGCGAGATGGCCGTCGACGACGCCGAGCTGCGCGGGCACCTGACGAGTGGTCGCCTCATCGAGGCCATCAAGCGCTACCGCGAGCTCACCGGCCTCGGGCTCAAGGAGTCGAAGGACGCCATCGAATCGCTCCGTGATTCGCTGAAGTCATGACAGCCTGACGACATGTTCGTCCTCTTGCTCGTCGCAGGCGCGCTGGTGGGTGTGCTGCTCGGCGTGATGGCGCTGTCGATGTTGTCGTCGGTGAGCGTCGCCGGCCTCACCACGCCGCACCCGCAGCGGCCCGCGCGTGAACGCCGCCCGCACGAGTACCCCGACATGACGAAGCGCGAGAAGCGCTACCCCGACGTGCCACCGCCGCTCGCTCCGATGACCCAGACGCCGAAGGTGTTGCAGGGCACGGCCGCCCGCGCGCTCGCGCCCATGGAGTCCGTCTTCGTCACGCCGTCGGTCCCCGTCGTCTCGTCGGTGCTGACGTCGGGCTCGAGCACCGCGCCGGTCTTCAAGGCACCCACCATCGCGCCGCCGCCGCCGAGCTTCACGCCGTACAACCCGCCTCCCGTCACCGCCCCGCAGCACGTCACGGCGCACGTCGGTCAGCCGGTCGAGGCTCCTCCGCCGCTGCCGCCGAAGAGCGCGAAGCCCATGGCCGAGCGCGTGCAACTCGCCATCGACGCAGGCCAGGCCGTCGCGAGCGACCCCGAGCTGGTCGAGCTGCTGAAGAGCGGGCACTTCATCGCCGCCCTCAAGCACTACCGCGAGAAGAACGGCGTGGGGCTGGCAGAAGCCAAGGCCGCCATCGACGCGTGGCGCGCGCAGGCCGGCCACCACGAGCAGGCCGCGCAGGCCGTCGAGACCGCGGTGACCGACCCGCAGATCGTCGCCGCGATTCGCAAGGGGAAGATCATCGAGGCCATCAAGCTCTACCGCGCGAAGACGGGCGTGAGCCTGCAGGACGCGAAGGAGGCCATCGACACCTGGCGTCGGCAGCTCGGCCGCTGATCAACGCCGGGCGACGCTCAAGGTCGCGCTGCCGTCGGCGTTGGCCTTCACCGTCGCGCGGTAATCACGGTTCTCGTTCACCTTCGCGGCGAGCGCCTCGGCCACCTGCGTCGCCGTCTGGTCCTTCTTCGTGCCGATGCTGGCGCGAGGAATGGAGGGCATGCGCGGGCTTCTCGCTCATTCCCTCACGGCGCTGGCAGTGCCCGAGACGACGACGCCCAGGGCCGGCACCGAGTCGAAGGTGAGCTGCACGACGTCGCCGAGCTGCACGGGGCCCATGGCTGGCTGCACGACCTCGGCGTTGGCGGGCGTGGTGCCGAAGGTGACGGGCGGCGTGAAACCGCGCGCCGACGAGACGCTCCAGGCGACGCCGCCGTCACGCTCGACGACGAGGCGAAACGCAGGCTGTTGCGCGGGCTCCCAGGTGATGGTCGACGCGCCGAACGTGGCCGTCGCAGAGACGGTGTCGCGGCCTTGCGCGGCGCGCAGCGTGACGGCCGAGCGGGGGCAGGTGGCGAGCGCGAGCGAACCGACGCGCGCGCCCGTCATCGTCTGGGCCTTCACCGAGAGCTCGAGCCCGCCCTGCATCGGCACGATGAGCGCGGCGACGCCGTTCGCGTCGGTCGTTGTCGTCAGCGTGCAGCGCGTGCCCATGCGGCCGCAGATGGAGGTGAACGCCGCCTGGGTGAGCCCATCATCCATTCCGATGACGATGGCGCTGGCGAGCGGTCGGTCGATCTCGTCGACGACGCGCACCGAGACGGAGCAGGGCGTCACCGTCGCGGCCGTCTCGCTGCGCACCGAGAGCGCGCCGAGCGCACGGCACTGGTTGCTGCCACAGGTGCCCGCGGTGGTGGCGGCTGGAACCGTCGTGGCGGCGTAGACCAGCCCGGCGTACTGCACGCGCGCCGGTTGAGGGTCGGCCGAGATGGGCACCTCGAAGCAGACGGCTCCGTTCGCGCTCGAGGCCGCCGGTTGGCCATCGAGGGGAAACACGGTGAGGCCGGGGGCTGCTGCGCCGTCGACGACGATGGAGCCCTCGACACAGCCGCGCTGCGCTGGCCCACCGAAGACGCCGATGACGCCGCGCTCGATGGGCGAAACCGAGGCCGTGACGCCAGCGCCGAACGCGCCGGTGCGAATCGAGTCGAGCTGGCTCTCGGCGATGGGCAGCCCAGCCTCGGTCAGCAGCGTCGCGTCGGTGGTGCTCTTCCACGCGCGCTCCGACGGCGTGAGCACCGCCACCGGCGCTTCGATGGCGCCCGTGCCCGGCTTCGTGTCGACGAGGTCTTTCCAGCTCGTGCGGGGCACTCGCAACCGAAGCGTGCCCGAGGTGCCACCGTCGAGCTCGACGGCCACGGCGACCAGCAGGGTGTCGGCGCCAGGCAACGACGGCGCGTCACGCTCGTCGAGCACCACGCCCGCTGCGTGAACGCCCGACGGCGCGTCGCTCCACCTCAAGCCGCCCAGCCCGTCGGTGCACGCCGTGTCGACGCACTCCAGCGTCTCGAGGGGCTCGAGCGCGAACGAGGTCTGCAGCTCGGTGCGTTCGCCGAGCCGCATCGAGGTGAAGCGCGGCGCGAAGCCGCTCGCCCAGGCGGTGAAGGTGGCCGCCGTGACGGCGCTCGCGGGAGCCGTCAGCTTGAACGCGCCATCGGCCGTCGACGTGGCCTTCACCGGCGTCGCGCCGAGCCACAACGAGACGGCGACGCCACCGAGCGGGTCTGCTCTTCGGTTGAAGCCGCCCCACGTCGCCGAGCCCGAGAGCACGACGTCGGCAGAGTCGGGTCGCCGCAGCGGAGAAGGGCACGCCGCGAGCACGACAGCGCAACAGACGACGACGCGGCTCACTCGAGAACCAGGCCGCAGTCCTGACACGAGCCATCGACCAGCGCGCCGACGAACTGGCACGCGGGGCAGATGACTTCGTTCTCTTGCGGCGTACGCAGCGGCACCAGGCCTTCGGCGACGGTGCCTTCACGACGAACGGCGTCGAGCCAGTCGGCCTGGAGCAGCTGCGAGATCTTCTGCGCGTCGGCCTCACGCACGAGCAGCTGCACCTTCGCGCCGCAGCCACAGCCACCACCGCAGCACGCCTTCGCGGGTGGCTTGGCGAGCATCACCGGAATGTCGTGGTCGAGCAGGCGGCGCTCCATCTCTTTGGCCTGGGCGACGGCGCTCTCGCCGAAGGGAATCAGCTCGAGGCCTGCGAGGGCAGCGTCAGCGGTCGGTCGGTCCATACGCGGTGCAGACAACCGGGGCCGGCCCTTTGCGTCAAGCGCGACTGGCTGCTTCGTGGCGTGGGCCGCGCGCTCAGCCATCGACGTCGACGTACGCGCGCTTCGCCGCCACCTGCACGAGGCGCCGCTCGGGCAACCACACCGCCGAGAGCTGCCCGCCATACACACAGCCCGTGTCGAGCCCGAGCGCGTGCGGGTGGTGCTGCAGTTTTCTCAGCGCGTCGTGCCCGAAGATGACGAAGCGCGGGCCCGGCCACAGCTCGGCCCACGGCCTGCCACCCGAGACGCGCGTCGAGCCGCCGCCGTCGGCGTCGATGCTGCGCAGGTTGAGCAGCAGGTGTCGCGGCTGTTCGTTCACGGGCACGTTCGGCAACAGGCCCGCGTGCACGACGAGGGTGTTCAGCTCGGGAAAGTCGAGCCACAGCGGCAACAGCTCGAGGTAGCGCCAGTCGGCTTCGGTCAGCGAGACGGCCACTTCGCGGTGCGTGCCCTTGAGCGCGCTGAGGTCGCCGTCACGGCCCTTGAGCACGTGCGCGTCATGGTTGCCCAGCACGCCCAGCGCTTTGTGCTCCCTCGCGAGCTCCACCACCGCGCGGGAGTCGGGCCCCTTGGCAACCAGGTCTCCCGCGAGCACCAGCCGGTCGGCCTTCGTCCACCCAGACACCTTCAGCAGCTCGACGAGCTCGTCGATGCAGCCGTGCACGTCTCCGATGACGAGAGTGCGCCCGCCCATGTCACGCGCTGGGCTCGAGGCCGGCGCGGCGCAGCGCCTGTCGCACGGCGGCCTTCACCGGCGCGGGAACCTCACCACCTGGAATCGCGCGGCACATCGACACCGTTCGTTTGAGCGAGTCACAGGCGGCCGAACAGCGCTCGCACTTCGCGAGGTGCGCCTCGATGCGCTCGCAGGCGGCCTGGTCGATCTCCGAGGCGGCGTACGCCGAGAGCTCGTGCGCCAGCTCGGGGCACTCGATGCCCGAGTTGGGAGCGTCGATGACTTCACCCAGCCGCTGCTTGAGCGCCATGCGCGCGCGGTGCAGGCGTGACTTGAGCGCGCCGACCTCGACGCCCGCGACCTCGGCGGCTTCTTCGGCCGACAGCCCCTCGACGTCTCGCAGAATGAGTGCCTCGCGGTGGTCTTCGGGCAGCGTGCCGATGGCGGCCTGAATGAGCTCGCTCACCTGCTTCGCGTGCGCGCGGGTGTCGTTGGCGCTGACGTCTTCGACGAGGTGCTGCGCGTCACCGGCCTCGATGGAGTCGTGCTGCGCGGGCTCCCCTTCACGGCGGCGGCGCTGCTTGAGACAGAAGCTGCGGGCGATCTGGTACAGCCAGGTCGAGAGCTTCGAGTCGCCGCGAAAGCTGCCCAGGTTCTTGTAGGCGGCGATGAGCGTCTCTTGCAGCACGTCACGCGCGTCGTCTTCGTTGGCGCACATGCGCAGGCCGTAGCGGTAGACGCGTTGTTCGTGCTTCGCGAGGAGTTGCTCGATGGCGTTGGCGTCACCAGCGTGGGCCTTCGCGAGCAGGGCGACGTCGGAGTCAGCGGCAGCAGCCATGGGGCTTCCTTAACCAAGCCAGCCCTCGCCGTCAGCAGAAGCTCCCCATCAGAGGGGCACGGTCGGCGGCATCGGCGGAATGACGAACGGCGCGGGGCCGGGTGGGCTGACGGTGCCTCGAGGTGGCGCACGCTCGACGGGCTTCGCGGGCGGGGCACCGAACGCGCCGTGCAGCGCCACCGTGAGCGTGGGGCCGTAGCCGAAGCGGGCCGCGCCGAGGGGCAGCCACACCTGGGCGGCGAGGCCGAGCCCGAAAGGAAACGTGTACGAATACCCGACGCCCGTCTGGCCGAGAATCTCGCGCATGCTGCCAGTGTCATCGGACAGAACCCCGGTGCCCTGCGTGACGCGCAGGCCGCGCGCCTGGATGTCGGCGTTTGTGTGCGCGCCGAGCCCGACGAAGACGGTGCCGAAGCGACCCGAGAACCGGGGAACGAGCGTGGCGGCGACTCCCGGAATGAGGGTGACGGTGCCCACGAAGGCCTTCGATGGCGCGCTGCCGAGCGGCCCAGGACCGCTCCCAAGCGAGACTGGCAGGCCGTACATCGACAGCTGCACCGCGCCATCGATGCCGAAGCCACCCACCTCGTAGCCCGTGAAGTGGCAGGCGAGCAGCAGGCCCAACGCGTCACTGAGCACCGCACTGCTTGCGCTGTCGGCGTTTCGAAACTGCACACCCGACGAAGAGATGTATTGAAATTGGCCGCCGACTGAAACCCTTGGCGTGATGCGAAGCATTGGTGAAAAGCCAACCTGACCGAGCGGCTGGCCGATGCCCGAGGTCGTCTGACCAGGTTGTACGTTCAACAGGCGCAGCTGGCCGACGGCCGAGACCTGCGCGGCGTGCTGCAAGTCGAAGTTCAGCATTGGCGGCGGTGGGAGCGGCGCGAGCATCGAGCGCTGCACCGAGGCCACGGTCACGGGTGGGCACCCCGCCAGCGCGACGAGGAGGAACAGCCAGATGAGCGGTCGAACGTGCACGAAGGCGTCTCTCCGAAGGCGCTCAGCAAAGCCTGCGCCGCGAGCATGCTCCAGCGTCGTCACGTGGTTGCTCGGCGGCGTCTCGGGCATGTGACAGTCCATCAGCACCGCGGCGGAGCTCGTGGTGGCCGCGGCCGTGAGCGCGTCGTTGCCGCTGGCGACCCCGTCGACCTCGAAGCCGGACCGAAACGGCTGGGCAGGGGGCGCGGTTCACACCGGCATGCGGGCGAGCCGCAGGCCGTGCTTCTCCATCAGCCGGTAGAACGTCACGCGGTTCACCCCGGCGAGCTTCGAGGCCGCGCTCACCTGGCCCTTCGTCTTCACCAGCAGCTCCTGCAGGTACTGCTTCTCGTAGGGAGCCACCCACCTCGCGCGCATCTCTTCGAGGGTCGGCGTGGTGTCCGTCTTCACGGGCTCGGCCGCGAGCATCGGCTTCGGCCCGTCGAGCCGCATGGACTTCGGCAGGTCCTCCGCGCGCACCTCGTTGGTCGAGGTGAGAATCACCGCGTGCTCGAGCGCGTTCTTCAGCTCGCGCATGTTCCCGGGGAAGTCGTGGGCCTGCAGCAGCGCCATCGCCTCCTTCGAGAGGCTGTCGACGCGGCGCCCGTGCTTCTTCGCCGCTTGCTGCAGGAACACCTGCGCCAGAATCTCGAGGTTGTCCTTGTACGTGCGCAGCGGCGGCAGCTCGACGGTGACGACCGACACGCGGAAGTAGAGGTCTTCGCGAAAGCGGCCCTCCTTCGCCAGCTGCGCGAGGTTTCGGTTGGTGGCGCAGATGAGGCGAACGTCGACGCGCAGCGGAGCGTCGTTGCTGCCCACCGGGCTCACCTCGCCCTGCTCGATGGCGCGCAGCACCTTGGCCTGCAACATGAGCGGCAGCTCGCCCAGCTCGTCGAGGAACAACGTGCCGCCGTCGGCCTTCTGGAACTCGCCCACCTTGTTGTGCGTGGCGCCGGTGAACGCGCCCTTCACGTGGCCGAAGAGCACGCTCTCGAGCAGCGTCTCGGGAATCGCGGCGCAGTTCACCGTGACGTACGGCTTCGCGGCGCGCTTCGAGTTGAAGTGAATGGAGCGTGAGACCAGGTCCTTGCCGGTGCCGCTCTCTCCCGTGACGAGCACCGGCGCGTCGGTGCTGGCGACCTGCTCGACCTTTCGTTCGACGTCGAGCCACTGCGGTGAGAGCCCCTTGATGACGAAGGGCCGGCCGCTGTCGAGCGTGGCGCGGGCGAGCTGCGCACGGCGAAGGAACCGCGCCGACGTCGCCGCCACCACCTCGAGCGCTTTGACGTGCCGCTCGGTGAAGGCGTTCGGCGCGAGCGAGGCGACCGTCAGCACCCCGAGCGGCTTGCCCTGCCACGGAATGGGCACCGCGAGCACCGAGCCCACGTCGAGGAAGTACTTCGCGTAGTTCTTGTCCTTCGAGGTGTCGTTGCAGATGTACGGCACGCCCGACTCGAAGCAGGTGAGGGCGATGCCGTTGGGCCGGCCGTCGCGGCGCGGGCGAATGATGGAGCCTGTCCCTGGCAGCGTCACCACCACGCCGGCGACGACGTGAAAGTCGACCGAGAGCCCCTTCGCCTTCGTGTCGGCGAGGAAGACGGCGCCGTTGATGGCCCCCGTCTGCGCGCAGGCCACCTGCACCAGGCGGCTGCCGACCTGCTCGATGTCGGCGGCGTGGAGCTCCTTCTCGGTGTTCAAGTCGGGCATCAACATGGGCGTTCAATGTAGCGAGTGTTGCTCTAAAGCAACAGGTCTGGAGGTTTGGTTCGAACGACTTCAGGGGGTTGTGCGGTGGTGTGGCCCGGCATGCGCACTGCAATGAACAGGTTCATCAAGCAGTCAGCGCTTCTCACTCAAACCTTCCGGAGCAACACCATGAACCGCATTCTCGTCCTCCTCGTTTCCGTCTTTGCCATCACCGCCTGCGGCGTCGACTCGGCTGTCGTTGCCGACGACCTCGACAGCGACCTCGACACGGCCGCCGCGATGGACGAGCTGTCGGCGAACCGCGGCCGCTTCGAGACGTTCACGGCGAGCAACGGCGACACGTACTTCCACCTGCTGGCCGGCAACGGCGAGAAGGTGCTCGCGTCGCAGGGCTACGCCTCGGCGTCGTCGGCCGCCGCGGGCATCGCGAGCGTGAAGGCGAACGGCACGGTCGCGACGGCGTACGAGATTCGTGAGGCCTCGGACGGCTCGTCGTACTTCGTGCTCAAGGCGGGCAACGGCGCCATCATCGGCCTCTCGGAGATGTACGTCTCGAAGGCGAACGCCGAGCGCGCCATCGCGTCGGTGGTGAAGGTCGTCACCGCGACGACGCTCGAGACGCCGGCGCCGCAGACGGTTGGCCGCTTCGAAGTGTTCAAGGGCCTCGATGGCAAGAACTACTTCCACCTGCGCGCGAAGAACGGCGAGATCGTGCTCCAGTCGCAGGCGTACACCACGAACGCGAAGGCCAAGGCTGGCGTCGCTTCGGTGCAGACGAACGGCCTCGTCGCTGCCCGCTACACGGTGCTCGCCGCGGTCGACGGTCGCTACTACTTCACGCTGAAGGCCACCAACGGCCAGATCATCGCCCGCAGCCAGCTCTACTCGACGAAGTACAACGCTGAGCGCGGCGTCGAGACGGTCATCGCCCTGGTGCAGCCGGTCAAGGGCAACTGAATCAGCAGCAAGCGCTGAACAGCTTCAAAGGGGGAACGACGCGACGCCCGGAAACGGACGTCGCGTCGTCGTTTGTGCGGTCGCAGGCGAGGCTCTGATGAGCGCTCGGGCCTGAGTGATGGAGCTCCGAAGCCTCGGGTGAACGCAGTCACGAGGAACGGTCTCGACAGACCGAGATCGGTGACCACTGCATGGCTTTGGCGCGGAACGGCGACCACTCCATGTCGGCGTTGGCGGGGAACGGCTTCGACAGAGACCGGCCACCACTCCATGTTGGCTTCGGCGCAGGGGCTTTGGCGCGGTGAAGTACTGGAGCAGTTCGGCGCTCGGCGCCGTGCTGAGACGCGGTGAGGCACGTGGACGAACACGCCGGGCCCGATCGTCGGCTCGGCGTCTCGCGAGCAACAGCAGTCGGGGCCGAGCGCGATGGTGGCGTTCATCACCGACGGCGCGGGTCGCACGGGGTGATCGATGGCGGCTTCGCGACCATCGACGACCGTGGTCGACCCAGCCGACCGAGAACGGACTGCCGACCGTGCCGGTCACTGCTCACCTTCCGGCCCTGAGATGGTTAGATAGTCTATCTAACCATCTCGACCCGGGGAGGCGGCCCCGCTCGGCTCCCTGCCCCAGAGGGCTCGAGACACCTGCCATTCCGTCGCCCAGTGCGCTGACTCGAGGCTTCGGAGCACGAACGACACCCTTCGCTCAGCGCGCTTCACCAGGGCAGGGCTCAGGGCGTGTTGCCAGAACCGACCGAGGCGGGCGGCGATGCGGCGGCATGACCGCGCCGCTGGAGCTGCCGCTGAATCGTGTACGCAACGCCAGCGATGAAGACGGTCAGTGACGGCACGAGCAGCGTCGTCGCGCCGAGCACCGAGAAGCCGAACGCGCCCATTGCTCCGCCGGACGTGAAGCCGAGCAGCAGCACGAGGTGCAGACGCACGCGGAACCACTCGATTGGTTCACGCGCGAGCCAGTGCCCGATGGCGATGCCGAGGTCGGTGACGACGCCCGTCATGTGCGTCGTGCGCAGCACCGCGCCCGAGTACGAGGTGGCGAGCGCGTTCTGAAGGCCGCACGCCATCGCCGCGAGGACTTCACCCGAGACGTGATTCGCGCGCAGGCCCAGCCAGGCGCCAGTCAGCAGCACCCCTTCGATCATCAGCGCGACGCCGTAGCGCCGGCCTGCGTGCAGCGATTGCTGTCTGATCAGAAAGCCGCTGAAGGTCGCGCCGACGAAGAACGACACCACGACGGCCGCTGCGCGCATGGCCACCACGCGATTTCCGTGTGCGAGCTCGGCGCTGACGGCGAACACGGTGCCGCTCATGTGCGTGACCGCGTGGTACGCGCTGCCGACCGCCACTGCGTTCACGCAGCCGGCCACTGCCGAGAGCAACATGCCTCCCGCGTAGACCCAGCCCGGTGCGTGATGCTTCAACATGGTTCGATATCAAAAGTAGTGCTCCGCCCGCAGCGCCGCCACTTCTGCACCCGCACGGAGCCGCGCAGTCCTTGCGCGAGTGGCAGTTTTCCTCGGTGAAGCGACCGCATGGTCCGCCGGTCACTTCGCGAACCACCGGAGCACGACCGAGCGAGCGGGTCGCTCGATGTGCGCAGATCCTCACGTGCCGGTTGTCGACACCAACGACGCGCGCTCGCGCACGAGCTTCGGAATCCACACGCCGTCGGTCACCACGCCCATGTGGTTCGTTCCCGCGCTGAGTTGCTCGACGCGCCGCTGCTGCTGCTTCGGCAACGAGCGGCGCCAGGCGTCGGCTTTCGGAAACGTCAGCGCGCCGACGAGCTGCACGCGGCCTTCGGGAACCGAGGTGAGGAAGTCGGTCCACGGCGTCGGCGCTCCGTAGAACGCGTCGAGCAACACGAGGTCGGTGACCGCGCCTTCCTTCGTCCACTCCCGCAGCGTGCGGTTGCCACCACTGTGGCCCATCGCGACGACCTTCGCCGGCATCGCGCGGCCCAGCGTGCGCTCGAGCTCGGCCTTGAGTGGAGCGAACGTCGTCCACTTCACCGCTTCTTTCGGCCCCGTCGGCCCGTCGATGAGCACGAACAGCGCGTTCACGCCGCTCGCCTTGAACTGCTGCACCAGGCCGTGTTCCCGAAACGCGTCATCGACGGTGTCGAAGTAGCCGTGCACGTAGACGACGAGCAGCTCGGGCTCCGAGGCTTCGGGACACCACGCGTGCACGGGGCCGTTCGCGGTCACGAAGCGCTGGTGCTGCCCGCCTTCGAGCGCGTGCGCATCGGGAGAGGTCAGGCAACCGGTCAACGAAGCGAGGACGAGGGGCAGCATGCCCGGTCGCCAGTGCACGCTCCGTTACCGCCTCGAACGGGGCTCCAAGTGGCTGAATCCGGACGGGTTTTTGCGACGAACGACCGAAACGCGACGTTACGTGCCGTTGCAGAGCGTCACGCGCCGTGACGGTCAGAAGCCGGTCGCGTCGATGATGAACGGGTACGTGACCAGCACGGAGCCGCCCGACGGGGGCTCGGTCTTCACGGCCTTCATCGCCTTCAGCACGCACGTGACCGTGGTGTTCGGGAAGGTCGTCGGCTGCGCGAGTTCGGAGTTCGTGACCCGTCCATCAGGCCCGATGACGAAGCGCACGACGAGCTTTCCCGAGCTCGCATCGGGCTGCTCGAAGCAGCGCCGCACTGTCGGCCACTGCGCGCGCACGGCCTTTCTGATCAGCTCCTTGTCGAGCGTGCCCGTGTACGGTCCGGCATCAGACGAAGCCGAAAACATCAGCGTCATGAGCAGCGAAAGCACGCGTCACCGCGTTCCGAAGTCGAAGGGCAGGGTGAGTTCGACAGTCCCGCCCACCGGCGGAGGCGTCTTCATCGCCTTCACCGTCGCGAGCACGCAACGAACGGCCGCTGGCGATGCGGTGGCAGCCTCCTCGAGCCTGGCTGTTTTCACGCGACCGTCTCGCGCGATGACGAGGCGCGCCACCACTCGAGGCAGGCCTCGAGTCTCGAAAGCTGGGCCTGGAGCGCGTTGTCGATCAGCTCCTTCTTCAGCGTCCCGGTGTGTGGCGACGCGGACAGCAGGGCAGAGAGAACGAGGAGCACGCCTCAGCCTACCGCCATTGGACCGCACCTTGCTTTCACGCGCATGGAATGGCGGCGCGGCCTGCACTGGAGGAGCATCTCGACCTGTCGATGGCACAGCGGCTCTCGTTTGCGTTCGGTCCCCGAAGAGGTGTGACGCTCGACGTCGTGCGTCGGCTCATGGTCGGGCGCAGCGCGCACTGCGACGTGCACCTCATCGATGAGAAAGTCTCTCGCGAACACTGCGCCTTCGAGCCCGAAGGTGACGCGCTCTTCCTCCGCGACCTCGGCAGCCGCAACGGCACGTGGGTGAACGGCGCGCGCATCGACGCTCGTGTGCGCCTCAACGCGAACGACACCGTCGGCATCGGCGAGACGCTCGTGCTGGTTTCCCCCGACGCGCGGGCGCTGCGAGCGCTCGATGGCGAGTCGACGCTGGTGCTCGCGAAGGC
>JAEUJR010000174.1 GCA_016793585.1 Archangium sp. | reverse complement strand
CGCTCGACCTTGAAGCCGGTGAGCAGCTGCGCGCCCTTGTCGAGCGCCGCGGGAACGTACGAGACGTTCATCGAGCGCTTCGCGTCGGTCGGGCAGCCGAAGCAGCACAGGCCCTGGCCGTCGCAGCCCGGAGCGTTTCGTTTCAGCGCGTGGTGCGAGTACCCGAGCGCGTCACAGCCCTTCGCGATGAGCTCCGCGGGTTTTCCGAGCGCGGCCTTCGACGACGGGCCCACCTCGAGGAACTTCTCGACGGCTTCGTAGTGCGGCGCGAGCGCGTCGTCGGTGAACTCGCCGAGCCCGCTGCTGCGCCAGCTCGCGAGCACGGATGACGGAACGCGAAAACACGTGCCCGAGTTGATGAGCGTGGTGCCGCCGACGCCCTTGCCGATGGGAATCGGAATCGCCGTGTTGCCGAACGCGACCGTGAGCCCGCTCTGCCGATAGAGCGTCTGCATCATCTCCATCGAGCGGCCGGTGAAGTCTCTGCGGGAGAAGAACGCGCCTTCTTCGACGAGCAGCACGGCGTGCCCCTGGCTCGCGAGCGAATGGGCGAGGGGAGCGCCACCAGCGCCGGTGCCGACGATGACGACGTCACACTCGAGCGTCTCGCCCTCGGGCAGCGTCGCCGCGTCGACGTGCTGCTCCCGCCAGCGCGCGTGCTCGAGCACCTTCGGCCGTTGCACCTCGTACGTGCAGCCCAGTGCTTCGAAGACGGTGCGGTCGTCGAAGTACCCGAGCTTCACGGGTGACAACAGCGCCCGCAGCGCGAGGCTCGTCGCTTCGTTCGAATCGAGCGCCTCCAGCACCTCGAGGCGACGGCCGAGGGGAAGCTGCGAGAATCGGCTGCGAAACGACACCAGGGCCTGCGCATCGAGAGAACGCAGCAAGGCGTGAAAGCCGGTCTGCGCGGCGCGAGGCAACTTCTCGATGAGCGCCGCGGCGCGCTCTGCGGCTCCAGCTCCGGCCGCGGGGAGCACCTGGCCCGCTGGCAGCACCGTACTGGCGAACACCTCGAGGCGGCGAAGTTCGTCGGCCGAGAACATCACGAGCCTCCGACGAGCTGGCGACGTGCGACGGCGGCGTGACGGGCTTCGAAGCGCCGCGTGTGACGGCTCGGCATCGGCAGCCACGACGCGAGGAACGACGGCAGGTCGAGCAGGTCGAACGTCATGGTGCCCGAGGCGACCGTCTCTCCCTTTCGCTCGAGCGTCACCGGCAGCACCGTCATCGAGCGCAGCGGCGAAAGGAGACTCGGCGTCTTCTTCCCCTTCAGCACGAAGTCGCCCCACCGCACCTCGTACACGAGCGCGCCGAGCGAGATGACGAGCTCGCCATGGCACGTCGCCTCGTCACCGAACGGCCCCGCGTGCACGACGCCGTCGAACTCGAAGTGCCCACCGTGCGTCTGCCGGGTGCGAATGTGAAACGCGATGGGCGAGACGTAGCCGCTCTGGCTCATCACTTCGCCGCGCATCGTTTCCTGGAACGAGAGCTTCATGGTGGTGCTCCTCAGACGACGCGGGTGAAGCGGGGGTCGGCCTGGCGACGAAGGAACTCGAGCGCGCCGCCGTGAGCGCTCTTCAAGGTGAACGAGGCGCCGTCGCTCGGCCGCACCGTGGCTTCGACCGCCGCGAGCTTGCTGTTGAAGCAGTACGACCGCTCGCCGTTCGGGTTGTCGTAGCCGAGGCACACCATCGGCTGGTTGCGCGCGTCCATCGCGAGCGTCACGTCACCGTCGTCGCTGCGCAGCGAGAGTGTCCACCGGTCGTCGTCGACCGTCGCGCGTTGCCGCCAGCCGTCGAAGATGCGGTCGAAGCGGTACGTGCGCGCGCCGCGACGAACGACGAGGCCCGAGAGCCGGGGCGTGGTGCGGCCGCCCACTTTGACGCGAGCGCTGAAGCCCTCGAGCATCGCGTCGGCTTCGGGAAAGAGGCACTGCCCCCACGCGTACTCGAACGTGTGCTCGACGCCCCAGTTGTGGCCCTGCATGCCGAGCCAGCCGTCGACGTTCACCGTCTCGCCTGGAAGCGAGAGCGAGCCCGCGAACGTCAGCGCAGGAGAAGGCGTGAGCAGCTTCGACCTGGGAAACGGCCCGGCGCGCAGCAGCTTCCACGGCAGAATCGAGAGCGGCGCGGCCATCGGCGAGTCGACTGGTTTCCACGAGACGTCGAAGCGCGCGGTGCCTTCGGGTGCGTCGAGGGATCCGCGGGCCCTTCCGCGCAGGTCGAGCGTGATGGCCTTCGAGTTCACGTCGTCGCCCGAGAACGAGACCTCGGAGAACGGCTGCTGCACGCGCTGCGCGATGGTGCGGCGCTGCTCTCCGTCGAACCAGATGAACCAGCTCTCGGCCAGCGCAGGCCCGGTGAGGGGCGCGAGCACGCACTGCTTCAACCAGAACGCGCGTGGGCGGTGCGGGTCGTTCGCGCGCAGGAAGTAGCTCTCGACGTGGCCGCTCTGGCCGTGAAAGCGGAGCGCGTTGTCGGCGGGCTCCTTCGTGAACAGCGAAGTCAGCGCAGTCATCGGGCTTTCTCCTCGAGAAGAGCGAGCGCAGACGCGGCGTGAGCGCGCATCGCATCAGAAGCGGCCTGTGCGTCTCTCGCGCGAATGGCCATCACGGCGCGGCGGTGGTGCTTCGGGTCGAAGACGTCGGAGCGGTACAGCGGCAAGAACCGCTCGGCGCCCTGGAAGTAGACGTCACGCACCACGCGCGAGAGCAGCGTGAGCAGCTGGTTGCCCGAGATGAGCATCAGCTCCTGGAAGAAGTCGTAGTCGAGCTGCTGCAGCTGCGCGGCCTTCGCCTTCGGGTCGGCGAGCTGC
>JAEUJR010000151.1 GCA_016793585.1 Archangium sp. | reverse complement strand
CGGCCACATCGTGACGGTCAACCGCAGCCCCCAGCCGCCGCCCGACCTCAGGATCGGCATCATCTTGTCTCTCGGCGGCGTTCTTGGCCTCGTCGACACGATGCTGTTCTGGAGCACCTTCGGCGTGGGCTCGCTGCTGATTGGAATTCAGGGAGCCGCGGCGCTGGGGAGCGGCGCCTTCAAGCTCCTCAGGCACTTCCGTCGGGCCGAATTCCAGACACGCTGAGGCGATTCATCCTCAGCAGCGCGTCTGACACCACACACCTTTCTCGAGATCGTGGCCGTCAGACGCCGCTTCGAGGTTTCCATGGGCTGGCGTGGGCCTTGCTGTAGCGTGCCCCGCGCGCATGAGCCCTACAGCCCTTCTTCCGTGGTTGGTCGTCCAGGCCGCGTCGCTGAGCCAGAGCTCGGTTCCAGCGGCGGGTCAGGCAGAAACGATTCTCACCCTCGACGCTCCGGCGGCCGTTCACTTGTCGGCGCGTGGGCCGAGCGGAACGTCGTGTGAGGTGATCGACCGCGTGCGTGGGCCGTTCGCCCGCGCCGGCACCGTGGGCCGCGTCAACTGCGAGCTCGATCTGCTGCTCGATGCCGGTCAGTACAAGGTGCGCGTCGAGTCTCCGGCCAAAGGCAAAGGCACGGTCGCGATCGCTGCAGCAGTGTTCGGAGAGATCAACAAGGGCTCGGTGCAGCTCGCCAACCGCGCCGCGGTCGAGACGACGCTCAAGCCCGCCCAGCAGGCCTCGTTCTGGCTCACCATGCCCACGCGGGGGGTCCCCTACGTACGCATCAATGGCCGGCACGCGGGTGACGTGCGGCTGTGGCGCAACGGGGAGTGGCTCGAGCCGATCACGCTGCGGCACACCACGACGACGAACACGCCCGGCTACCCGATGCACGAGTGGTGGCTCGATCAGGTGCTCGAAGCGGGCGACTACCAGCTCGTCGTCTACGGCCGAGACAGCGTCACGGTGACGGGCTCGACCATCGACGACTCGCTCACCGTGGAGCGCGACTTCCGGCCGGGGCCCACCGAGCGCTCCGTGTCGTTCACCCTGCCCTCGTCTGGAGTGCTGACGCTCGAGCTGCCGCGCACGCCGACCGCTGCCTACGTTTCGCTCGAGAGCGCGCCTGAAGCCCAGGTGTCGCTGCAGCTCGCCGACGTGAGGAGCGACGCACCGCTCTCGTTCAACGGGAGCTGCACGATTCCGAAAGGCGCCATCGTGCCCGAGTGCGCGAGCCGCACGTTCAGCACGCCCGATCGCCGAGTGCTGATGCTGAAGGGCCCTCGCGGCACGAAGGGCACGGTGGAGTGGGCGACCGCCGTGAACAACGACCTCGGGTGGCTCACGTCGTGGCGGGGTGGCTACTACGGCGCGCCCAGCACCAACTTCCTCTTCTCGACGCGCATGCGCGGCCGCGTGATGGTGTCGACGCACGACTTGCCCATCGACTCCGACGCGGCGCCGCTGGGCTGCCAGCTCGAGACGGCCGACGGGCCCAACTCGGCGTTTCGTGTGCTCGCGCGCTCGATGACGAAGCTGAACGACGGCGAGCTGCTCGAGAAGTCGTTCAACTACGAAGAAGGCGGCGCGGTGATCTGGTTCGAGGTGACCTCGTCGAACCGCTACCGGGTGCGCACCGAAGGCGGCCGCAAGAACCGCTGCGAGGTCTACCGGCACAAGTCCGACGGCACGCTCGAGCGCCTGACCCAGTCGAAGGCCGATGACGCGGCGGTGTGTGACCAGGTGCTCTCGCTCGGCAAGGGCGAGTACCAGCTGCAGCTCTTCGGCGGCAACGCGGGCATCGAGAAGCTCGTGGTTCGTGAAGACTCGAAGCGCGAGCTCAAGAAGGCCGCCGTCCGCAGCACGTGTCAGCTGCCGCCGCTCGACCTCGCGGAAGGGCGGTATCGCCTCATCCTCACGCGCACCGGCAACATCACCGCGCGCGGCGTCTCGCTGACCGAGCTCCCGACCGATCTCTCGCAGCCGCTGCACCTGAGCCTCGACCCGCAGCAGACGCTCACGCTGCCGCTCGTGAAGGGCGGGCCCTTCGTCGTGCGCTCGTCGGGAGGCTCGAAGTTCGGCTGCCAGATTCAGGGCGCTCCGTCGGCCGTCACCACGTCGGACTGCGCCGTGCCTGCGCCTGCGGGTGGCGACGCCCTCACGCTGAGCAACCCCGGTGAGCTCCCGGTGCAGGTGACCGTCTTCCGTCCCGTGGCGCCGCCGATCGCTGGCGCCCTCACCTCGTACTCGCCCACGTTGAAGCCGCTGCCGAGGCTCGTGCCCGAGCAGCCGTCGTGGTTCGACTTCGACCGCAGCCAGACGAACTCGGCCACCTTCGAGGTCGAGACGCCGGGCCTCTACAACGTGACGACGCTGGGCCTCTTGTCGACCTCGTGCCGGCTGCGCACACCAGTCGTCGATCTCGTCGCGCAGAACTCGAGTGGAGGCCGCGGCCGCAACTGCCTCATTCAGACGTACCTGCAGAAGGGTCGTTATCTGCTGAGCGCGACCACCCAGGGCCAGAGCAAGGGCCGTGGGGCGCTCTTCCTGCTGCGCAAACCGGCGAAGGAGTACGCAGGTCTCGGCGGCGAAGGGGAGTCGTTCTTCCGCGTCGACGCGAACGAGCTCGTTCAGCAGAAGCTCGTCGTCGGAAAAGGCGGGCTCTTCTCGCTGGGCACCACGGCGCAGGGCGCGACGCTCATGTGCCGCATCGACGACCCGCAGGGCTGGCCAGTCGAGGCGGTTCCTTCGCCGTGCGTCGGCGCGCGAAGCCTCGCCGCAGGCACGTATTTGTGGACACAGATGCCGCTCACCGTCGAGTCCATGCGGCGCACGAAGCTCGAGCGGCAGCGCGACCCGGTGGTGCTCAAGGGCAACAAGCCGCACGGCATCGTCGCGTTCACCTGGTACGACGCCGAGCTGGGCTCCGACGGGAAAGACGAGTTCACCTTCACGCTCGAAGGAGAGACCTCGCTCGACGTCGTGCTGACGCAGGGCATGCAGGGTCGCATCTTCAAGCTCGAGAAGGACCAGCCGCCGAAGGCCGTCGAGGTGATCGCGCCGCAGGTCTCGGCGTACGACTCGCAACCCGAAGCGTCCGAGTATCAAGAGCCGCAGGGCGAGTCCGAGTACCAGGGCGAAGGCGAGCGCGAGTACGAAGGTGAAGGCGATTCAGAGCCCGTCGTCGCGGTCGCTCCGAGCGGGCCAGCGATGCGCTCGGCGCCACCTCCTCCGAGCGGCGCGAAGCTCACCCTGCCTGCCGGCAACTACAAGCTCGTCACCGAGCACAGCAAGGGCGACGTCGGCATCACCTACAAGCTGCACTTCGGCTCGGCGGTGTTGATGCCCGGCATGAGCCGCACGCTCCCGGTGCCGACGACGATTGCGCTCGTGGTGCCCCGTGACGGAACGCTGCGGCTGCGCACCGAAGGCGACGCCGACGTTCGCTGCCGCCTCTTCGACGAGAAGCGCAAGCTGGTGATGGAGGGCAGTGAGAACGGCGCCGACTGGAACTGCGCGCTCGCCGAGCCGGTGCTGAAGGGCCGCTACACGCTCGTGCTCGAGAGCGAGACGCAGTTGGCCGGTGAGACGAAGCTGTCGCTCGCGCTGCCGCCGCTCGAAGACAAGGGCCCGTTCGCCGACGGCCAGAAGCTGTCGCTGGGCTCGTCGGTGATGCAGTTCACCGTGCCGCCAGGCGACGCCGTGCAAGAGCTGGTCGTGAAGGCCGGTGGCAAGACGCCGTTCTCGTGCGCCGTCGTCGGGCCCGAGGGCGTGGCCGCGCGACGTTCACGGGTGACCGACTGCTCGATGCTGGTGCTGCCGAAGCAGGAGCCATGGTCGCTGCGCCTGTGGACGACGGACGGTACTTCGCCCGTCGCGACGACGTTCAAGACACGCACGCTCACGACGTCTGGCAGCGAGATCTCCGCGAACCAGGCGCTGTCGACCAGCGTCGCGAAGCCCGGCCGCTACAAGACGTCGCCGCAGGCGTTCTGTCTGCGCGGCAAAGCGACGGGCGTGTTCGAGAAGTGTGGCCCCGAAGTGTCGCTCGAGGCTGGCCCCGTCGTGTTCGCGGGCATCGGCAACACCTCGACGCCGGTGTCGCTCGACGAGTCGCGCTTCACCGCCTCGATGACCTCCGCGGCGTTCGAGCTCACACGCTCCACGCACCTGCAGACCGTGACCGCGAGTCAGCCCTCACTGTTCCTGCTCTCGGCGGTGACGGGCTGGGGTGAAGCCGCTCCACCGGCGTGTGCGTTCGATGGCGCAGGCACGGTGCGTGAGCGGCGTGAGTCGTCGTGCTTCGCCGCGAGCAAGGTCGGCACCGAGGCGCTCGCGCGAGTCTGGGCCGCGACCGACACCACCGTGCCGGCGACCGTCGTTCGGCGTGACGTCGCGCTTCCGTCGAAGGTCGAGGCGCTCTCACCCGGCCGCAAGCGCGTCACCTACTCCTCCGTCGGCGCCTTCTCGCTGCCGCCGAGCAGCCGCTCTCGCGTCGAGGCGACGCTGCCGAAAGACACGTGGGGCGTGCTCGTCGACGACGCCGGAAACGCCCTCGACCTCTGCGCTCCGATGAACGAACTGCGCCGCTGCGTCGTCGTGGGCCAGGGCGGCAAGCTGGTGCTCATCGGCGGCCCCGATGGTCAGGCCGACCTGACGACGGTGCTGCTCGAGACCGCCCCTGCCGTGGTCTCGTTCACGGGGCTGTACGAAGACACGCCACGCGCTCCAGGCACCGTGCGGCTCACCGTGCCCTCGGCCGATCAAGACCGGTCGGTGCTCGTCGAAGGGGCGCTGCGCTGCACGCTGGTGCTCGGCACGGGAGAACGCGTCGCCGAGTGCCGCGCGAAGCTGCCAGCGAAGACGACGGCCGAGCTCATCATCGAGCACGACGTCACGGCGTTGCGGGCGCTCGTGCACACGCAGGGTCGTGAGCGGTGGGCGCGCCTCGGCATCGAGCTTCCGGTCGTCGCAGGGCCGGCGCTTCAGCCTGCGGTCGCGGTGCCGCTGCAGCAGGGCCGAATCGATCGCACCCTGGTGCTCTCGCAGAGCGCGGTCGTTCGGGTCGCCGCCGAGAGCGGCGTGTGCGGGCTGTTCAAGGGCAACGACCTGCTCGCCGTCGACGGCATCGACACCGGCTGCGAGGTGGTGCGCGTGCTGAACCCGGGCACGTACCGCCTGCTCGTTCGCCCCTTCGCGGGCCGCGCGATTCCCGGAAGTCTGCGGTGGCTCGCCGAGCCGGTGATGACGTTGACCGAGGGCGTCGGCGCCGAGACGTGGCTCGCCCCCGGAGAAGTTCGGCTCTTCACCTTCGACACGAAGAACAAGGGGCGCGTCGGCCTCGGAGTGCAGGCGAAGAGCGAGAACCTCGAGTGCGCCATCTACAACGACGGCTACCAGGCCATCGGAGAGGGCTGTCACCAGTACGTGCCGCTCGACAAGGGCCGCTTCCTGCTCACGGTGCGCAACCCGAATCGGTCTGGCGCCGCGCCGATCGCGGTGAAGCCCGTGTTGCTCGGCCTCTCGGGTGACTCGAACGACATTCCGCCCGAGTACCTGCAGGACTTCTTCGGCCGCGTGGGAATGACGCCATGACGCCCGCTCCTTCTTCACTCCGGTTCACCACCATGACGCCCCTGCTCCGAAGCTTCACCGTCGCTGCCGTTCTTCTCTCTGCCGTCGCGAGCGCGCAGTACACCGCCGCCGACGATGGGCAGCGTCCCGCCGGGAGCGGCACCCGCGTGCTGCCCGAGTCGTTCCTGCGTGGGTACGACCCCGTCACCGTGTACTTCGACGGCGATCAGGTCTCGGCGAAGGGCCCCGCAGATGACGGGCCGAAGTTTCTCTCCATCGCGCCGGCGTGGCCTGGCGCATTCACCTGGGTCGACAAACGCACGCTGCAGTTCCGCCCGGCCGAGCCGTGGCCTGCGCTCGCCCGCTTCGCCATCGACGCGCGCGGCACCAAGCGCGTGCTCACGACGATGATGTCGGCGCCGTCGGCCATGGCGCCTGCGGCCGGGAGCGAAGGCCTGCGCCCGTTCCGTGTCGTCACCCTCACCTTCCCGCAGGCGCTGCCGATCGCGTCGCTGAAGAAGATGTTGTCGCTCGAGATTCGCGACCTGCCAGGCCTCGCCGACAGCCCGCGCAAGAAGGTGCAGAACTTCACGCTCGCGCCGCTGCCCCGCGCCTCGCAGCGTGACCCGGCCTCGTGGGCGCTCACGCTCGAAGACGACGTGCCCGAAGGAAAGCAGCTGGTCGTCTCGGTCAGCCTCGCGCTCGGCACCGAAGGCACGACGTTGTGGTCGGGCCGGCTCTCGACACGCACGCCGTTCACGCTGCAAAGCGTTCGTTGTGGCAACGCCGAGTTCCCGCTCGTCGGTGGTGCGTCGACGCCGAAGGACCTCGCGCTCGGCTGCGGCAACCGCGGCGATCTTCCGCAGCTCGTGTTCTCGGCGCCGGTGGCGGACTTGACGCTCACCAGCCTTCGCAAGCTCGTGCACCTCGAGCCCGCCGTGCCCGACCTGCGCTTCACCCCGTACGGCGAGCGCGTGCAGCTCGGCGGCAAGTTCGTGCCCGACACGCTCTACAAGTTGACGCTCGGCACCGCGCCGATTCGTGACGACGCCGGCCGTGCGCTGCGCGACGTGAAGACCGCAGACGTCTACTTCCACCTCGGTTGGAAGACGTCGTTCCTGCGCTTCACCCAGTCGACTGCGCTCGTCGAAGCTCGTGGCCCTCGCAAGGTGCCGCTGCAGGGCTACGGCGAAGCGAAGGCCGACGTGCGCGTCTACCGCGTCGACCCGCTGCACTCGGGCCTGTGGCCGTTCCCCTCGTCGCCCATCGTCATCGACGAGCAGAGCGCTCCGCCGTTTCCGGGCGAAGAGCCGACCACGCCGAACATTCCAGGTGCGCTCGACGCGCAGTCACTGCAGCAGCACCTGCGGTTGCTCGGCAGCCCGCTGGTGTCACGGCTCGTCGACCTTCCGCTTGCGGACAAAGCCAACACCACGACCTTCGGGCTCGACCTGAAGCCGCTCGTCGACGATCGCCCGGGCACGTACCTCATCGGGCTTCGCCGACTCACTGGCAGGCCCGAGCGCGCGTACGTGCGTGTGCAGATCACCAACCTCACGCTCACGAGCATCGAAGAGAACGCACAGGCGATTCTCTACGTGCGCACGCTCGACAGCGGCGAAGCCGTGCGCGGCGCGACGGTTCGCATCGAGGGAACGAACGAAAGCAATGGAGACCCCATCTCGGTCGAGAAGACGGCGGATTCCGACGGCCGCGTGGTGCTCATGCCGCTCGGCAACTGGTCCTCCATCACCCGTGTCTCGGTGCGCTCGGGAGACGACGTGCTCGTGCTCGACCCGCGCGAGACGCTGCCGACGTTCGCGAACAACCACTGGTCGAGCTACGGCGGCTGGCTGAACTGGCTGCTGGGGCAGTCGATTCCGCGTTCGCCCAACGACGCCACGCTCGGCTTCATCTTCAGCGAGCGCGCCATCTACAAGCCGGGTGAGCCGGTGTTCCTCAAGGCCTTCGTC
>JAEUJR010000067.1 GCA_016793585.1 Archangium sp. | reverse complement strand
GACGAAGGTGGCTCGCGCCATGGTGATGCGCTGGGGCATGAGCGAGAAGCTCGGGCCGCTCTCGTTCGGCGAACGTGAAGGCGAAGTCTTCCTCGGCCGCGATTTCTCGTCGCGCCCCGACTATTCCGAAGAGACCGCGCGCCAGATCGACACCGAGGTTCGTGGCATCGTGATGGGCTCGTACGAGCGCGCCAAGAAGCTGCTCAGCGAGAACCTCGAGTCGCTCAAGCGCATCGCCGATGCCCTCGTCGAGTACGAGACGATCGACGGCAACGACCTCGACATTCTCATCGCCGGTGGCCAGCTCAGCCGCGAGAAGCCTGCTCCGCGCGTGCAGGCGCCTCCGAAGGACGACAAGAAGAAGGACAAGCGCATTCTCGAGGCGCTCGAAGGTCTGCCCGGCGGCAAGATGCCCGAGCCCGGCAGCGCCTGAGTCGTCCAGACCTGATGAAGTCTTCTGGCCCTTCAACCCACTCGGTTGAGGGGCCGTTTCTTTCGCCATGATCATCGCCCGCTCGTTTCAGGTGCAGCCCGCCGATCTCGAGGCGCTCACACGTCGCGTGGGCCGGCAGGTGTCGGCGCGGGTCGGAGCTCCGGTGGTGTTGCTGACGGGGCTCGATGCAGAGACCGCGCTGGCGCTGGGCGGAGCGGGCGACGCCGCCGTTCTGGCCGAGCTCGTCTCGGCGCGACTGCCACCTGAGATCGCAAAGCTGCTGCTCGCCCAGAAGCCGCCTGCGCTCGAGCTCGGTGGCCGCCGGTGGTCGTTCGACGATGGCCCGTTCATGCTCGGCATCGTCAACGTCACGCCAGACTCGTTCTCCGACGGAGGACGCCACTCGACGACCGACGCGGCCGTCGGGCATGCGCTCCAGTTGGTGGAGGAGGGCGCGCACCTGCTCGACATTGGAGGCGAATCGACGCGCCCTGGGGCCGCTGCCGTCTCGATCGACGAAGAGTGCGAGCGCGTGCTTCCCGTGATCGAAGCGCTGATGAAGCGGGCTCCGCGGACGCCAATCTCGATCGACACGTCGAAGGCCGAGGTCGCGAGACGTGCGCTCGCGGCCGGCGCCACGTTGGTGAACGACGTGACGGCCCTCTCTGATCCCCGGATGGGAGCGGTCATCGCCGAGGCGAACGCCGCCGTGTGTCTCATGCACATGCAGGGCACGCCGCGAACGATGCAGGTGAAGCCCGAGTACGGCGACGTGGTGCACGAGGTCGCGGAGTCACTCGCTGACGCGATCGATCGCGCCGTCGCTGCAGGCATCGACCGGTCGCGAGTGCTGATCGATCCCGGCATCGGCTTCGGCAAGACGCTCGAGCACAACCTGCTGCTGCTTCGTCACCTCGAAGCGTTCCGTGCGCTCGGTGCCCCGATTCTGCTCGGCACCAGCCGCAAGTCGTTCCTGGGCGCGCTCACGGGAGAAAGGGATGCAGCGAAGCGCCTCATCCCCAGTGTGGCGAGCGTGGCGGTAGCGGCAGCGCAGGGCACGGCTGACGTCGTTCGTGTTCACGACGTCGCCGCGACGCGCGAGGCGTTGCTGGTGGCGAAGGCGATTCGGCTCGGAGCCCGGTGATCAGGGAACTCCACCGTCGACGGGTGCAGGCGTGAAGTGAAGGTTCGACAGGGTGAGCGTGGCGGTCTGGGCAGTCGTGAGCGCGCTCGCGGGACCATTTGCCGTGAAGCGGCCGAACGGCCGACCAGAGACATCGCGAAGCTCGATCGAGAACTCGTGCTCGACGACTTGCTTGTCGGCCAGAATGCTCTGGATCCAGCTCAGAATGTCGGCGGCCTCGGAGGGCGCGAACGCTGCCGTCACTTCTGCCAGTCGAAGGCGCCCTGAGCTGCGACCCGTGCCGCTCGACTGGCCCACGATCGCTCCACCAATCTGGGTTCGAAAGCCCTTCGCCTGCAGCTGGCGCTGAGCCCACGCCTGCGCAAGCGCGCTCTTCTGGTTCGCGACGGCGGCCGAGACACTCGTGCAGATGGTCGGTGTCGTGTTCACCACCAACGAGAAGAAGGCAGGCGCGCTGCTCTGCAGATCGAGCTGCGGGAGCTTGATGTCGGTGAGTGTTCCGGTGAAGGCGACGCGTTGGGTCCCGACGAAGATTGCGCCACTGCGAACCGCCTGCACACCGGCGATCGTGTCGTTGAACCACGCGGTGGTGGCCGAGCCGAAGTTGCCGCCGATGGTCAGCTCGAGACCGGTGACGCCGCAGAGGCTCGTGCCGCTCGTCGCCTTGATCGTCTGCACCGAGCCGGCCGATGCGCCTCCGATTTCGAGCAGATACGGCGGTGCGGTGGCAGCCTGTTCGACCGCAGCCACCTCGTCCTGAGGGCCGGCGCACCCCGCCACCAACAGCACCGCGCACATCGAACGAAGTTGCATCGGGTGTCTCCGCAGAAAAGAAGTCACACCGTAGCGAGCGAGGCCTGCGAGTGCGATCTCCCGTTGACGAAGGCTGGTGAGGGCTGACGGCTGGCGATACAAGCCGCGCGCATGACAGCTGAGAACGGAACGCACCCGCGCCTCTTCGGCACCGACGGAGTTCGCGGCGTAGCGAACGTCTTCCCCATGACGGCCGAGATGGCGATGCAGCTCGGGCGCGCGCTCGCGTACATCTGCCGCGCAGGCGATCACCGCCACCGCGTCATCATCGGCAAGGACACGCGCCTGTCGGGCTACATGCTCGAGAACGCGCTCGCGGCGGGCATCATGTCGATGGGCGTCGACGTCGATCTGATCGGCCCCATGCCGACGCCAGCCATCGCCAACCTCACCACCTCGATGCGCGCCGACGCCGGCGCCGTCATCTCGGCCTCGCACAACCCGTATGAGGACAACGGCATCAAGTTCTTCGGCCGCGATGGCTACAAGCTGCCCGACGACACCGAGCGGAAGATCGAGACGCTGATCTTCGAGAAGGCGCTCGACTCGCTGCGGCCCACCGCCACGCGTGTCGGAGGCGCCGTTCGGCTCGACGACGCCCGGGGCCGCTACATCGTCTTTCTCAAGAACACGTTCCCCCGCGAGCTCACCCTCGAGGGGCTGCGCCTGGTCGTCGACTGCGCCAATGGCGCCGCCTACCGCGTCGCGCCCGAGGTGCTCGAAGAGCTCGGCGCAGACGTCGTCGCCATCGGCGTGAACCCCGATGGCAAGAACATCAACGCCAAGTGCGGCGCGCTGCACCCTGAGGCGCTCCAGAAGGCAGTGCTCAAGCACAAAGCCCACCTCGGCATCGCGCTCGACGGTGACGCCGATCGCCTGATCGTGGTCGACGAGAAGGGCAAGGTGGTCGACGGCGACGCGATCATGGCGATCTGCACGCAAGAGATGGTCGCCCGCAACGCACTCAAGAAGAAGACGCTCGTCACCACCGTGATGTCGAACGTCGGCCTCGAGCGCGCCGTCTCTCAGTGGGGCGTGAAGGTCGTGCGCACCAACGTCGGCGATCGCTACGTCGTCGAAGAGATGCGCCGGCACGGCTACGTCTTCGGTGGCGAACAGTCGGGCCACCTCGTCTTCCTCGATCACGCCACGACGGGAGACGGCACGCTGGCGGCCCTTCAGGTGCTCGCGCTGATGGTGCGATCACAGCGCCCGGTGAGCGAGCTCACGACGATCTTCGCGCCCGTGCCGCAGGTGCTCGTGAACGTGATGGTGAAAGAGAAGCGCGAGCTGGCGAACCTGCCCGACGTGATGAAGACGATCGGGCAGGTCGAGAAGAAGCTCGGAAAAGAAGGGCGGGTGCTGGTTCGTTACTCTGGCACTGAACCCAAGGCGCGCGTGCTGGTCGAAGGCACCGACGCCAAGCGCATCAAGCAGTACGCGGAAGAGATCGGTGGCGCCATCGTGCGTGCACTGGGCTGACGGAGTCGAATGACGATTCACTTCCGAGACGAAGGGCAGGGCGAGCCAATCGTCCTCATTCACGGGCTGGGCGCCTCGCATCGCGTCTTCGACGGCGTGATCACCGAAGGCGGAGAGCAGCACCGCTTCGTCGCGATCGATCTGCCGCGCAGTGGGCGTTCGCGACAGTGGGCCGAGAACACCCCCGAGGCCATCGCCGATGCGCTCGAGCCGTTCCTGGTCGCACGTGGCCTCACGCACTTTCGCCTCTTCGGGCACAGCTTCGGCGGGCTCGTCGCGCTCAGCTATGCCTCGAAGTACCCGCAGCGGGTCACCTCACTCACGGTGGCGAGCGCTCCGGCCCTGGGGCTTCCGCCCGAGGCGCGCCTCTTCCTCGAGTCGCCGATGGCGCCGTTCTCGACGATGTGGATGACGGCGGCGCCGCTGTGGCGGCCGATGGTGAAGAACTACCTGCGCTGGCTCTGGGGCACGCCGTCGGCTTTCAAGAACGAGACGGTCGAGCACTACCTGGAGTCGCTCCAGGCCGAGGGCTTTCTCTCTGGCATGATCGATTCGTTGCGCTCGGTGGGGCGCTTCAAGCTGCCCAAGTCGTCGTTGGACGCGACGCGTTTTCCCAAGCGCGTGCTGTGGGGTGAAAAAGATCCGCTCGTGCCGGTGATTCAGGGAGAGCAGCTGGCCATCGCGCTCGGCGCCGACTTTCGCGTGCTGCCCGACGTCGGCCACTGCGTTCCCGAAGAGAGCCCTCAGGCGCTGCTCGCATCGATTCGTGATCACTGATGGCGGCGGCGCTCGAAGTCGGCGTTCAGCGCATCACGAGAGCCACTCGCGCGCGAGCGCGACCACTCCGGCTCGGTGGGAATGATCGCCTTCCCAGTTCGTCTCGCCTTCGACCTTCACGTCAGGCGCAGCTCGGAGGCGCCGATCGCCACCTCGATCGCGCCGTCAGCCTTCGGCGACAACCGAACGGGAAGTTCGAGCCGCAGGAACACCAGCATCAATCGATCGACGTCGAGATCAGAGGTACCGGCCAGCAGCGCTTCGACCATCGGCTCGGGGAGCTCGAGGCCGCGCCCCAGCTTCGTCATCGGAGAACGCAGCCCCTGCAGCACCCGCTGCGCGTACTCGATCAGCTCGAGGCGTACGTCGGCCCAGGCCTTCGACCCCTGGGGAATGCCCACGCGGCTTGCCAGCTCGGAGCTCACGACGCCCATGCCCGCAGACGATACCTGAAAGAGGCGGGGGGCTGTCACCGGGTGTAGATCGCTCCCATGCAACGACTCGGAGTGAACGTCGACCACGTCGCGACCCTGCGTCAGGCCCGCAAGACCACGTACCCCGACCCCGTCACGGCGGCCGCCATCGCCGAGCTCGCCGGGGCAGGGCAGATCACGATTCACCTTCGCGAAGATCGCCGCCACATTCAGGAGCGCGATCTGAAGGTGCTGCGCGAGACGACGCAGACGATGCTCAACCTCGAGATGGCGGCCACGCAAGAGATGGTGAAGGTCGCCTACGAGTACAAGCCCGATCTCGTCACGCTGGTGCCTGAGCGCCGCGAAGAGCTGACCACCGAGGGCGGCCTCGACGTCACGTCACAGAAGGATCTGATCTCGAAGGTCGTGAAGAACCTCAAGGACGGCGACATCGTCGTCTCGCTCTTCATCGACCCCGATCTCGATCAGGTGAAGTCGGCGCACCGCGTGAGCGCCGATCGCATCGAACTGCACACCGGGCGGTACTGCGAGGCTCACAGCGAGAAGGAGAAGCAACGCGAGCTCGCCCGTATCGTCGACGCCGCCAAGGCCGCCACCAAGCTGGGTATGGGCTGCGCCGCAGGCCATGGGCTCAACTACGAGAACGTGCGGCCCATCGCGCGGCTCGCCGAGATCGACGAGCTCAACATCGGCCATGCCATCGTCGCCCGGGCCGTTCTGGTCGGGTTCGACCGCGCCGTTCGCGAGATGGTGGAGCTGCTGAGGAACCCGTGAAGCGCGCGCTGACCGCCCAGGAGATGCGCCGGGTCGATGCCGCGTCGGCCGATCACGGCATGCCGGGCTCGGTCTTGATGGAGAACGCCGGCGCCGCGCTCGCGAAGATCGCGCTCGCGCTGTCGGCGCCGCAGGGCCGGTTCGTCATTCTGTGCGGCACGGGCAACAACGGCGCAGACGGCTTCGTCGCAGCCCGGCACCTCTCGAGCGCTGGGCGCACCGTCTTCATCGAGCTTCTTGGCGAGGTGTCGTCGCTCCAGGGTGACGCGGCTCGCAACGCCCGCGCGCTCACCGCCTCTGGGCTCACCTTCTCGCCGATCTCCGACGACCTGCCCATCGGCGCGGGTGACGTCGTCATCGACGCGATCTTCGGAACCGGCCTGAGCCGTGCGCCAGAAGGCAGGTTCGCCGATGCCATCGGCCGCATCTCGGTCTGGCGCGCTGCCGGAGCGAAGGTGGTGTCGGCAGACCTGCCGTCGGGGCTCAACAGCGACACCGGCGTTCCGTTCGCGCCCTGCGTGACGGCTGACGCGACGACCGCGTTCGGGTTCCTGAAGCTCGGCCAGACCATCGAGCCGGGCGCTCAGCGCTCGGGCTGTATCGAGCTCGTCGACATCGGCATTCCGCGCGCCGCGCAGAGCGTGCTGCCGAACCAGGGCACGTTCCTCATCGAAGAGTCCGACGTGAAGAACCGGCTGCCAGCGAGGCGTGCCGAGTCGCACAAGGGCACCTTCGGGCACGTGCTGGTAATCGCCGGCAGCTGGGGGAAGACGGGCGCCGCCGCGCTGGTTGCGAAGGCCGCGCTGCGCAGTGGGGCAGGGCTCGTCACCGTCGCGACCCGCCCCGAGTGCCTGCAGCCGATCATGCAACACGCTCCCGAGATCATGGGCGTCGAGTTGGTGAGCGAAGGCGCGCTGGGGCTCGGCGACTTCAACTCGATTCTCGAAGCCGCAGACGGCAAGCAGGCCGTCGTCATCGGGCCCGGCATCGACCGCGGCGACGAGACGGTGCGGCTGCTCGGTTCGTTGCTCGAGGAACTCACGATTCCCTGTGTGCTCGATGCCGATGCGATCAACGCCATCGCCACGAACCCTTCGGTGCTCGACAAGGCGAAGGGCGAGATCCTGCTCACGCCACACCCGGGTGAGATGGGGCGACTCGTCGGGAAGACGGCGGCAGAGGTGAACGCCGATCGGGTCGGCATCGCCCGCTCGTTCGCGACCCAGCACTCGGTCGTGTTGCTGCTCAAAGGCGCGCGCACCGTCATCTCGCGTCACGACGGAGCCGTCTTCATCAACCCCACCGGCAACGCCGGCATGGCCACGGGCGGAAGTGGCGACGTGCTCGCGGGTCTGACGGGGGCGCTGCTCGCGCAGGGGCTGTCGACCGAAGACGCCGCGCTCGTGGGCGCCTGGGCGCATGGCGCCGCCGGTGACGTCGCGGCCTCGAAGCGCGGTCAGCTGGGGCTCATCGCGTCAGATCTCATCGATCACCTCGGCGACGTGTGGACCCGGTGGAATCGCTGAGCCGAACCATCACCACGTCGTCGACCGACGAGACGTTCTCGCTCGGCGAACGGTTGGGCCGCGTGCTCGAAGCACACGACTTCGTCGGCCTCGATGGGCAGCTCGGGGCGGGGAAGACGTTGTTCTCGCGTGGCGTGGCGAGCGGCGCCGGAGTGCCCCTCGAAGACGTCTCGAGCCCGACGTACTCCATCGTGCAGACGTACGCCGGGCGGCTCACGCTCCATCACGCCGATCTCTACCGGCTCGCGACCGAGGCCGATCTCTTCGCGACCGGCTACTTCGATCTGCTCGAGTCAGACGCCGCGATGCTCGTGGAGTGGGTATCGCACGTGCCGGGCGCGCTCCCCGACGATGCGCTGAGCCTTCGTCTCGAGGTGCCCGCGCCCGAGTCACGGCGCTTCGAGATCACGGCGCGTGGAGCCCGTTCGCAGGCGTTGCTCCTTCGCTGGCTCGGCGCCTGACGATTGCTGATGCGCGGTCGACGGCGTGGCGCTACTTGCCGCGGCCATGAGCGTCTCGAACCCCTTCAACCCGGCCCGGTGGCGTGAAGTCGAAGGCCACTCGTTCAAGGACATCACCTTTCACCGCGCGATCGACCAGGGCACCGTTCGCATCGCGTTCAACCGGCCCGAGGTGCGAAATGCGTTTCGCCCGCGCACGGTCGACGAGCTGTTCCGCGCGCTCGAGGCGACGCGGTTCATGACCGACGTCGGCGTGGTGCTGATCACCGGCAACGGGCCCTCGAAGAAGGACGGCGGGTGGGCGTTCTGCTCGGGCGGCGATCAGCGCATTCGCGGCAAGGACGGCTACAAGTACGAAGAGGGCGACCAGTCGATCGACCCAGCCGGTCTCGGACGCCTGCACATTCTCGAGGTGCAGCGGCAGATTCGGTTCCTGCCGAAGGTCGTCATCGCGGTGGTTCCCGGCTGGGCAGTCGGCGGAGGCCACAGCCTGCACGTCGTCTGCGACATGACGATCGCGAGCAAAGAGCACGCAGTCTTCAAACAGACCGACGCCGACGTCGCGAGCTTCGACTCGGGCTACGGCTCGGCGCTGCTGGCGCGGCAGATCGGCCAGAAGCGGGCGCGCGAGATCTTCTTCGTCGGCGCGAACTACTCGGCAGACGAGGCGTTTCAGATGGGCATGGTGAACCTCGTCGTTCCGCACGCGAAGCTCGAAGACGCGGCGCTCGACTGGTCGGCGGAGATCAACACCAAGAGCCCGACCGCCATCAAGATGCTCAAGTACGGCTTCAATCTTCCCGACGAGGGCCTGGTCGGCCAACA
>JAEUJR010000022.1 GCA_016793585.1 Archangium sp. | reverse complement strand
TCAGACATCGCGTTCACGCCGACGGTGAAGGCCGTGCAGGCGCGCAAGGGCTCGCGTCGCTCGTACGCTCGCATGGAGCAATCGGGCGGCTGGGCGACGGACATCGACGAGAACCTCGCTGACTTCATCGCGGGCCAACGCAGCTTCTTTCTCGCGACCGCGAACGCAGCGGGCCAGCCGTACATTCAGCACCGCGGCGGGCCGCGCGGGTTCTTGAAGGTGCTCGACCCGCGCACGCTGGCCTTCGCCGACGTCGCGGGCAACCGGCAGTACATCTCGGTCGGCAACCTCGAAGAGAACGCGAAGGTGCACCTCTTCCTCATCGACTACGCGACGCGCCAGCGCATCAAGGTGTGGGGCACGGCGAAGGTGGTGGAGGACGACCCGGCGCTGCTGGCGCGGCTCTCGATGCCCGGCGGCGGCAAACCCGAGCGCGCGATGGTCATTCACGTCGAGGCGTGGGACGCGAACTGTCCCCAGCACATTCCGATGATGTTCGACGCGGAGGACGTGCAGCAGGCCCTCGCGGTGCGTGACCGGCGAATCGCCGAGCTCGAGGCCCGGCTCGCCGAACTCAGCCCGTGAGCCGAAGCGACGCGATGCAGTTTCACGAAGCCGCCCCGCGGAGTAGGTCACGGCCCCATGAAGCGCTCCGCCCTGCTCGCCGTGCTCTTGTCGCTCGTCTCTGGCTGCATCGTGAAGAAGTCGTTCGTTCGCGACGACTGGAAGACCGAAGACCGCTCGAAGGTGAAGCGCCTCGCGGTGATGGTGCAGCCGCTGCCCGACGGTAACGAGAAGGCTGGCGAGCTCTTCTCCCGCATCGCGCGCCGCTACGTGAACATGAAGCGCGACTTCCTCGTGAAGCAGGAGAAGTTCGCCGCGACCGCTGCCGAGCTCGCGTCGCTGTGTGGTGGCGACGACGCCATCGAGGGCGTGCTCTTTCTCGTGCCCGCCGTGACGAAGAAAGACGGCGGCATGGAGATCTCCATCACCGGCTCGCTCAAGCGCTGCGGTGACGGGCGCGAGGCGTGGACGGCCGAGGCCGCCGGCAGCTTCTCGTCGAAGGACGACAAGCTCATCGAGGTGACGAAGACGTACGTGGGCGAGCTGGGCCCCGAGGTCGAGCCCTTCGTCGCGCCCGCGATGAACGTGCTGCGCCCCATTCTCGACACGCTGCCGCAGCCGTTGCTCAACGACGCTGATCAAGACGAGAAGATCGGCCTCGTCGACTGAACGACTGACCCGCTCCGGTTCCCCACGCTCATGCGACTCATCGACCTGCGCAGCGACACCGTCACCCGCCCTTCGCCAGCCATGCGCAAGGCGATGGCCGAGGCCGAGGTCGGCGACGACGTCTGGGGTGACGACCCCACCGTGCTGAAGCTGCAGGCGACCGCCGCCGAACGCTTCGGCTACGAGGCGAGCCTCTTCTTCCCTTCGGGCACGCAGTCGAACCTGGCGGCGATGCTGACGTGGTGTCAGCGCGGCGACGAGGTGCTGCTCGGCGTCGAGGCGCACACCTTCGTGCACGAGGGCGGCGGAGCGGCGGCGCTGGGCTCGATTCACTCGCACGCCCTGCACAACGAAGCCGACGGCTCCATCTCAGCCGACCTCGTCGAGCGCTCCATCAAGCCGAAGGACTTTCACTTCGCCCGCACGCGGCTGCTCGCGCTCGAGAACACCATCGACGGCAAGGTGGTGCCGCAGCACAAGCTCGAGGCGGCGTGCGCGGTGGCAGAGACGCACGGGCTGGCCACACACCTCGATGGCGCGCGCTTCATGAACGCGGTGGTGAAGTCGGGCCACAGCGCCGAGGTGCTCTCGGAGCCCTTCGACTCGTTGAGCCTGTGCCTCTCGAAGGGCCTTGGCGCGCCCGTGGGTTCGCTCCTCTTTGGCGAGAAGGCCTTCATCGAAGGCGCGCGTCGGTGGAGGAAGGTGCTCGGCGGCGGCATGCGGCAGGTCGGCATTCTCGCGGCGGCGGGCCTCTACGCCCTCGAGCACCACGTCGAGCGGCTCGCCGAAGACCACGCGAACGCCGCGCACCTCGCGGCCGAGCTCTCTGACGTCGACGGCCTGCACGTGCACCCGGTGCAGACGAACATGGTGTGGCTCGACCTCTCGCCGAAGGTGGCGCCGGGCTTCGTCGCGAAGCTGGCCGCGCAGGGGGTGTTGGTGTCCGGAGACTCGCG
>JAEUJR010001193.1 GCA_016793585.1 Archangium sp. | reverse complement strand
CATGCAATCTCTGGTGGGCGACGGGAAGGGCTCGGGACGGTCAGGGCGGTTCGATGCGCTTCGGTTGAGTCCGTGTCTTCCAATTCTGGCCAAGATGGTGGGCGCTCCTCTTGTGATCGAGTTCTTTGGCGAGCAGCAGTGGGTCGAGATTCGGCCGACTGGCGAGATCGTGCATGGGCTGCGATTGGAGGATGAGCACCACAGAGCCTCCCGCGGCCATGACGAGTCGCAGCTCGTCGCCGCCATTACGCTCAATGAAGCACCTGTCGGATCGCTGCGGCTGATCGATTCGACGAGCGCTTCAGGCGGAGAGCGCCACCTGGAGAGTGCGGCTCGGCTGTTGAGTTCGCTGCTCTCGATGTGCGCTGAACTCGAACGCGTCGAAGAGATCTCGCAGATGGCGTCTGCCATCGACGCGGGCGAGATCGGGCTCCTGAAGGTCAGCAAAGGCGGGGTCGTCATCTATGCCAACGCGACTGCCTGCGGGTTGCTCGGCTATCCCCGTGAAGAGCTTCAGGGGCTCGCGCTCTCCGCGCTCATACCTGCGGGCGCGACGCGGCATGGTGCTCATTTGGCCGCGTTCTTCGAGAAGCCAGAGTTCCGACGAATGAAGAGCCGTGCGAGCCTTGTCGCTGTTCGAAAGGATGGTCAGTCTGTGGCCGTCGACATCGGGCTTGCTCCTCTTTCGCCCGATCAGGTGCTCGTCACGCTCAGCGAGGCCCGAGACAGGGAACGTGCCGAAGCCATGTCAGTACAGCTTCGCGACGAGGCGAGGCTCGTTCAGCTTGGTACGCTCGTCGCGTCGGTCGGTCACGAGATCAGCAATCCACTGAGCTATGTCCGATCGAACGTCGAGTTTCTGATGGAGACTCTCGCAGCGGAAGCTCGCGACTCCGAGGTGATGGACGCGCTTCGCGAGGTGACCACTGGAGTCGATCGTATCGTCGAGGTGGTGGGCGACTTGCGGCTCATGGCTCGAAAGCCGAGCGGCGTGGAGGCGAACGTGGCGACAGTCGTTGCAGACGCCCTCGCGACGACCCAGAACCTCGCGAAGGGGGTCGTGCGCATCGAGACTGCCATCAGTGATTCTTCGCTGTGCGTCACGCTCGATTCCACCCGACTCGTTCAGGTGTTGGTGAATCTCATCTCAAATGCAGTTCATTCGCTCCAGGCGCGAAGAGATGGCGCGAGCAACAAACTCTCAGTGTCTGTCGTTGCAGACGAGGAGCGTGTGACGATCAAGGTCGTCGACAACGGGCCAGGCATTCCTGATGCGCTCAGGGAGCGGGTGTTCGAGCCATTCTTCTCAACCAAGAAAGACGGTACAGGCCTGGGCCTCTCGGTCTCGCGCGGCATCATTCGGGCTGCGGGTGGCGACATTTCCTGCGTCTCGAACGGCTCTGGAACGGTGTTCGCGGTCGTCGTTCCGCGCGCGAAGTCGCAAGACGTGTCACTGGGCCAGACGGATGACCAGCAGGGAAGACGGGGTCGAGTTCTGGTCGTCGATGACGATGTGCTGGTGCGGTCGGCGCTCAGTCGGCTGCTGCGCAGTCAGCACGACATCATCTGCGCGACGTCTCCCCACGACGCGCTCGAGCAGATTCTCGCTGCCGAGTGGGATGTCATCTTGTGCGACATGGTGATGCCGCAGATCTCGGGCGCTGAGCTCTTCATGCGTGTCGAGACTCAGGCCCCCGAGAAGGCGTCCAGGTTCGTCTTCATGACTGCGCGCCCGTACCCGACCTTCATTCAGGAGTTCTACCGACGACCCGGCCTGCGAACCCTCGACAAGCCATTCCGACGGACAGACGTGCTGGGCCTGCTCGACGACATGGTCTCGCGGTCTCGGCAACTCCACACCGCGTAGGCCATTGTTTTCAGCGCCGCAACGCTCGCACGAGCCACTTCGCCGTCGCCGCATCGAGCCCGAAGTGCCGGCACAGCAGCTCGCTCTTCGGTGACGCCATCGCCGTCTCGAGCAGATCGATGCGCACCGCGACCGGGCCGACGCGCTCGTAGCCCCAGGCCTCCGGGTCCAGCCCCTGCAACGCGTCCAATCGAACGACCGCGAGCCGCGGCACGTCCTGCGGGCGAAGGCGCTCCTCGAACAACGAGGTCAGCATCACGCGCCGCTCCAGCGCCGCGGCGGTGGCCGCTGTCTCGACGAGCAGAAACCGCGCGCCCTGCCGCACACCGGCCTCGTCGAGCCGCTGATGCGAGTCGCCATCGAGCAGGCGCACCTGCTCCCGCAGCGCCTCGTCCCACCGCACGATGCCCAGCCCGCGCGCGAACTGCCACGCGATGGCGCGCAGGGGGGCAGGGCGCGCCGCCGACGTGAACGCCTGCACCGGGAAGCCACCCATCGCCTCCGCGACGAGATCTCGCGCACACGCCGAGAACCGCCGCTCGAGCTGCGCCCGCTGCCCGCCGTTCCACGCGTCGCCACCGAGGAGCGCCACGCCCGGCGTCAGCCGATCGCTCCCGCGCACCAGCCGGCCCAGCGCCTCACCCTCGAACGAGATCGTGCCCAGCCCATCGACGATCAGCTCGTCTCCCCGCGCCGCCACCACGCGCTGAAGGAAGTCGTCCTCGGTCTCGCCACGCGCCACCAGGCCAGCGAGCTGTGAGAACGGGCCAGTCGGTGCCGGAGCCACCCGCCGCCGCCGCGCGCTCACCGCCGACTTCTGCACGAAGCGCTCGACGAGCCGCTGATGGAGCGCGTCTCCGAGCCCGTCTTCGATCGCCCGCGTGCGCTGTTGCCACCCCGTCGCGTCGTTCACCCACCCCGACTGATGCGAGATGTACGTCCACGTTCGAATCGACTCGAGCCGCGCCGTCAGCGTGTGCAGATCGCCCTTCAGATCGTCGAGCGGCTCCACCTGACGCCGCAGCCACTCGTCGCGCAGGCGCCCGTTGCCCCGCGAGAGCTGCAGGAAGAGCTCCTTCACCAGCCGCGGGTGTTCGCCCAGAAGCCCCTTGCGAAAGTCGGGGATGCGGCAGACCTGCCAGAGCAGCTCCACGCCCGCGCGCGTCTGCGTCAGCGCGAGCACCTCGGCGTCGGTCGACACGGCCTTGAGCGCGTCGAAGTCGTCGGCGCGCTCCACGCGGCTGAAGACCTCGTGCGGCGGCCCCACCGAGAGCGAGTCGAGCAACGCGCTCGGGCTGGCGAAGTCGAGCGCGCTGCTGCGCCAGATGAGCCGCCCCACGGAGGGGAAACGATGCGCCTCGATCGCGGCCACCGTCTTCGGCGAAAGCTCCGGAGCGGTGGTAATCGTTCCAAACTCGCCGTCGCGCACGTGCCGCCCCGCGCGGCCGGCGATCTGCCCGAGCTCGTCGACCGTGAGGTTGCGCTGCTCGAAGCCGTCGAACTTCGAGAGCGACGCGAAGGCCACCCGATCGAGATCGAGGTTGAGCCCCATGCCGATGGCGTCGGTCGCCACCAGGTATTCGACCTCGCCAGATTGATACAGCGCGACCTGCGCGTTGCGCGTGCGCGGTGAGAGCGCTCCGAGCACGACGGCGACACCACCGCGAAGCTGCCTCAGCGACTGCGCGAGCTCGTAGACGCGCTCCGTCGAGAACGCGACCACGGCCGAGCGCGGCGGCAGGCTCTTGAGCGATTTCGTGCCGAAGCTGCGCAGCTGCGAGAGCCGCTCACTGCGACGAAACGTCACGTTCGGGAGCAACCCCCGCAGCACCGGCGCCATCGTCTCGGCCCCGAGGAACCACGTCTCGCGCCGCCCACGCGCGTGCAGCAGCCGATCGGTGAAGACGTACCCACGCTCCCGGTGCGCGCAGAGCTGAATCTCGTCGACCGCGAGGAAGTCGACCGGCTCGTTCACCGGCATCGCCTCGACCGTGCAGATCCAATACGCGGGGTGGGGCGGCACGCGCTTCTCTTCGCCCGTCACCAGCGCCACGCGCGCCTCGCCGACCCGCGCGCTGACCTTGTCGTAGACCTCCCGCGCGAGCAGCCGCAGCGGCAGGCCCATCATGCCGGAGTCGTGCTCCAGCATTCGCTCGATGGCGCGAAACGTCTTCCCCGTGTTCGTGGGACCGAGCTCGGCGACGAGTAGAGAAGACGGCTCCACGGCGTGACGGCAGATAACACCTGACATGGGCACGCGCTCCGTCGCAGCGCGCTGTGCCAGACTGACCAGATGATCGGCTCGCTCGTCGCGTTGCTGCTGGCTGTTCCCGACGCAGGCACCACGTGGACCTGGTCGTTCGACGACGCGATCGTCGTGAAGCTCGACAAGGGCGCCGTCGAGGCCATTCCCACCCCGAGCCTTCGCAAGGCGCAGCTGCTGGTGACGGTGACGGAAGCGGGGGAGGGCGCTGTGAAGCGGTGCACGGTGCAGGTGCTCGAGGGTAACGACTCGCTGAAGGGCCGCACGTGGAACGTCGAGAACAACTACGGCGAACCGATGCTCAGTGAGGTCGGCGCCCGCAAGAAGAAGGGCCCTCCCACCAACGTGAAGGAGGCCCTCGCCCAGCAGCAGGGCACCTCACAGGAGGACGTCCGTGTCTTCGCTCGCGTCGTTGGCACGCTGCTCACGCCGGACCCGATCGTCGAAGCGGCCCGCAGCGGCGCGGCCTGTGACGAGACGGTGCGAAATCAGATCGGAACTGGCGCTGCGAAGTTCATCAAGAAGCTCGTGGCCCGAGGCGAAGAGCTGACGGTGGAAGACGTCTTGGTCGCGTGCGAGCCGAAGAAGCCCGGTAGCTGGAGCGTGCAGTTCGGCCTCAAACAAGTCGTCGAGGACCAGCCCATCGTCATGAGCTACCGCGGCACGGTCGCGGTGCCTCCCGGCGCGTGGCGAGCCACGCTCTCGCTGCAGGGCAAGGCGAAGATCGCGCTGAGCAACGGCCGCACCGCCTTGCGGTTGCGGAATGAGCAGTCGCTCACGAGTTCGATGAAGCCGAGGTGAGTACGCCCTCGAGCCGATCGAGGTTCTGCTCGTTCGCCGGCCCCACGATGTGCGCGATGCCCGCTGCCGTCTTCGGGTTGTCGAAGCGCTGCTCCCACGTCAGGTCCGTACCGGTCGCCGTCGCGCTCAGGGTGATCGTCAGCCGGTAGTCGGGCGCCGCGTGCCGCAACACCAGCTTCGTCGGCTCCACCACCTCGAACACCGTCTCGTTCGGGTAGTTCTTTCCATCGGGGCCGTGCATCACGAACGACCACCGCCCACCGGAGCGAAACTCGAACACGTGAAACGTCGAGTGGAACCCGCTCGGGCCCCACCAGCGCGCCAGCGTCTCCGCGTCTTCGAAGGCCCCGAACACCACGCTCGGCGCGTGCTTCAGGCTGCGCACCGAGCGAAACGTCGACTCGCCGTCGAAGCTCATTTCGACTTCGACCAGATCTCGTCGAACCGGTTCGCGAACGCCTTCGCAGTGCCCGGCTCGTTCTTGATCGTCACGCGGTTCTCGGAGTGCTTCGTCGACGACGAGGTCGAGAAGTTCGCGCTGCCGAAGAAGATGTCGTCTCCGACCACGCCGAACTTCTCGTGCATCGTCTTCGCCTTCTGCACGCGCACATCGATGGGAAGCCCCTGCGCCTTGAGTGCCTTGAGCGCCGCCACCGTCGAGGCCGTGCTGCCATCGTCGAGCACCACGCGAATGACCGCGCCACGCTTCGCCGCGTCGACGAGCGAGTTGTACTCAGGAGCGCCCACGCTCATGCCGTACATCGCCACGTCGATCGGCTGACCGGCCTTCGCACGATTGAAGAGATCCGTCGCGCCGACCGTGACGTTCGCCGCCACCTGGCCAATCTGCCCGTTCGCGCCCATGGCCGCCGTCGTGCGCGTGCCACCCGAGCCGTAGCCCGTACCGCCCGCCGTCGCGCCAAAGGGCCGCGAGTTGAAGAACGCCTCGACGTCGGTGGTCGACAGCCGGTCCTTCACCTTCGTCATCGTCGACGCCGGAATGTTGAGCGCCTTGAGCTGCTCGAGCGACTCGAAGTCACCATTCGTCTCGCGCCACTTCACGATGTCGGCCGCGGTCTTCTTGCTGAAGCCGAGCGCGTCGAGCTCTTCGAACGTCGCCGTGTTCACGCTCACGATGCCCGAGCCGAAGTGCAGCGAGGCCAGCACGTCGGCGGCCAGGCTCGCGGTCGCGGGCACGCGCTCCTGCAGATCTTCCACGCTCGTGAAGCGGCCGTTCGCGGCGACCTCTTTCGCCATCGCCTTCGCGATCGTCGAGCCCACGAGCTCGTTCAGCCGCGCCACGTCCTTCGGGCGGAAGCCGTTCACGTCGGAGCTGCGGTCGACCCTCGGCGTGTACGCGGGGTAGCTGTCATCGGGCTTCGGCTTCGCCTGCGTCGGCGGCTTGCCGTTCGCCTTCAGCATCTCGTTCCACTTCTGGCTCTTGAAGTTGGCGAAGTTGTTCGGCGAGAGCGTGGCCTCGGGGTTGTTCCAGTAGCCAGCGAACTCGTCTCCGAACTGCTCGATGCCACGGCGGCTCGACGAGTCGGTGTTCTTCATCACCACGAGGTTCTCGTAGTTCTTCGTGTCGGCCGTGTCGGACCAGTTGAACGAACCCGTCGAGAGCATGTCGGGCTTGCCGTCGATCAGCGTGACGAAGCCCTTGTGGTGGTTGAGGCCCTGCGTCGCGCCGTGGTTGTAGTCGGGCCGCCCGAGCTTCGGGTTGTAGATGTAGGGGAAGTCCTTTTTGTACTTCACCTGAATGTTGGGCAGCTTCGCCTTCAAGATCGACGGCAGCGCGTTGCCGCCCGAGTCCGTCGCCTGACCCGAGTCGCCGATGATGCGAATCATCACGTTCGGGTTCTTCTTCGCGATGTCGACCAGCGCGTTCTCGAGCGAGTCCGACTGGAACTCGAAGATCAGCATGTTGATCTCCATCGGCCGCCCGTTCGCGCGCGCCACCGACGCGTTCAGCTCGGCGATCATCTTGTCCTTCACCGAGCCGTCCTGGAACGTGAACAGGCTGCTGATACCGTCGAGGTTCGCGAGCTCCTTCATGGAGTCGATCGTCGCCGTCGACTTCTCGATGCCCAGACCCAGCGCCTCGGCCGTCAGCGGCTGGTTGCCCGCCTGAATCTTGTTGAAGGTGTCGAGAATGGCCTGCGCTTCGGCAGCCGAGAGCACCTTGTTGCCGTCTCCACCCGTCGCTTTGCGGAGCACCTCGGTCAGCTTCGCCTTGTCGGCGTCGGTGGTGACGCGCGCGTAGAGCTGGTCGACGAGCGGGCGGGCCTGCGCAGAGATCTTGAGTGCGGGAACGGTGGGCATGCTCCCACTACACCCAGACACGCCCCCCTGTGCAACCACGCGTCACGCTGTGCCTTCAAAGAGACAGCCGCTCGTTGCGCACACGGAAGTCGCTGTGGTTTGGAGCCCGCATGAATCGTCTCATCGCGATCGCCGCCCTGGCACTTGGTCTCAGCGCGAGGGCGCAGGTGAGCATCGTCAACGACATCGTCGTCGTGCAGGACCCCGGCGGGCAGATCAACGCCCTCGTCGGCTTCGACAACATGTCGATCTTCCCGAGCAAGCAGGAGCAGTTCTGCCGCGCCGCCTTCAACGCCGCTCGCGCAGGCGGCCTCGGCGACAACTTCGACGGCATCTTCTCGTTCACGACCTCGGAGACCCTCACCGATCTCGACAACGTCTGGCAGGGCCCGCCCGTTCGTTTCACCGCCCGCAACATCGGCCGTGACGGCCCGTTCCTGAACACGAACACGTACAGCTCACAGAAGCTCTCGCAGTGCGTCTTCATGGGCACGCTTGGGCGAACCTCCAGCTTCCTCGGAGGGCAGGGCCCCGAGGCGCTCCCCGCGAACCCCGACTCTGCCTGGGCGCCGTCGCTTGGCATTCCCATTCCCGGCGTCACCAGCCTCGCGGGCATCGAGATGCTGGGCCACGAGTACGGCCATCACTGGCTCAATGGCATCGAGTTCGATCAGGCCGATGGCCGCGGCCGCCAGCACTTCATTCGCGGCTTCGGTGGCGCCAACGGTGAGAGCGGCGAAATGGGCCACCCCAACCAGCACTACAGCCACCTCGCCGACTCGCGAAGCGTCATGTACGGCGAGTGCATCACCGACCTCGGCAACGGCTCGTTCCGCTTCGAGGGTTGCGATCGCAAGTACAGCCACATCGATCAGTACCTCATGGGCCTGCGCGGCTCGTGCGAGGTGTCTCCGATGATGGTGCTCGAAGATCCCGCGAGCCCGGGGCAGGGCGTCGAC